>CANRGM010000024.1 GCA_947630155.1 uncultured Clostridia bacterium | reverse complement strand
GATGGTGGTAGATTTGCAACATCAGATTTAAATGATTTATATAGAAGAGTTATAAATAGAAATAACAGATTAAAAAGACTATTAGAATTAGGAGCACCAGAGATAATTGTAAGAAACGAAAAACGTATGTTACAAGAATCTGTAGATGCATTAATTGATAATGGAAGAAGAGGTAGACCTGTTACAGGTGCTGGAAACAGAGCTTTGAAATCATTATCAGACATGTTAAAAGGTAAACAAGGTAGATTCCGTCAAAACCTATTAGGAAAACGTGTTGACTATTCTGGTCGTTCAGTTATTGTCGTAGGACCTGAACTAAAAATATATCAATGTGGTCTTCCAAAAGAAATGGCAATAGAGTTATTTAAACCTTTTGTTATGAGAGAACTAGTAGGAAGAGGAATTGCACATAACATTAAAAATGCTAAAAGAATGGTTGAAAAATTAAGACCTGAAGTATGGGATATGCTAGAATATGTAATTAAAGATCACCCAGTAATGTTAAACCGTGCACCAACACTTCATAGATTAGGTATTCAAGCATTCGAACCTGTTCTAGTTGAGGGTAGAGCAATAAAACTTCACCCATTAGTTTGTACAGCATTCAATGCCGACTTTGATGGTGACCAGATGGCTATACATGTTCCATTATCACCAGAAGCACAAGCAGAAGCAAGATATTTAATGCTTTCAGTAAATAACTTATTAAAACCACAAGATGGTAAACCAGTTACAGTTCCTACACAAGATATGATTTTAGGAAGTTATTACCTTACAATGGAAGTAGATGGAGAAGTTGGTGAAGGAAATTACTTTGCGTCACCTGAAGAAGCAGTTATTGCATATGAAAATAAAGATTTAGGAATGCATGCTAAAATAAAAGTAAAAGTATCTAAGATAATTGATGGTGAAGAAAAACTTGGAACAATTGAAACTACAGTTGGTAGATTGATATATAACCAAGGAATTCCACAAGATTTAGGATTTGTAGATAGAAGCAATCCACAAAATTTATTCGAACCTGAAATTAACTTTACAATAACAAAGAAAAATCTAGGAAAAATTATTGCTAAATCAATTAATAAACATGGATTGAGTGATACTGCAGTATTACTAGATTACATTAAATCTACAGGTTATAAATACTCAACAATTGGTGCTATCACAGTATCAGTTAGTGATGTTAAAGTACCTGAAGCCAAGAAAACAATTCTTGAGGATGCTAACAAACAAATCGACACAATCAGAAAACAATATAAACGTGGTTTAATAACAAACGATGAAAGATATAACGCAGTTATCAAGGTTTGGAGTAAAGCCACAGATGATGTTAAAGATGCAATGAAAGATAATTTTGAAAAACTAAATCCAGTATTCATGATGTCTGAATCTGGAGCTAGACGGAAACCTAGATCAATTAAAACAAATTGCAGGTATGCGTGGTCTTATGGCTAGTACTACAGGTAAGGCTGTAGAAGTGCCAATCACATCATGCTTTAGGGAAGGTTTAAGTGCTATAGAATACTTCATAGCTGCCCATGGAGCTCGTAAAGGACTTTCAGATACTGCGTTAAGAACAGCAGACTCTGGATACTTAACAAGAAGATTGGTTGATGTTGCACAAGACATCATAGTAAGAGAAGAAGATTGTGGAACACATGATGGAATTGAAGTTTCTGATATTAAAGATGGAAACCAAGTAGTTGAAAAATTAGAAGAAAGATTAATAGGTAGATACCCATTAGAAGACATAGTAAATCCAGAAACAAATGAATTAATAGTAGATACTAACACTATGATTACAGATGATATTGCAGATCAAATAGTAGCATCAGGAATAACAAAAGTAAAAGTTCGTTCTGTAATAGCATGTAGAACTAAACATGGTGTATGTAGCAAATGCTATGGTATGGGTCTAGCAACAAGAGAAAGTTCTAAGATAGGTGAATCTATAGGTGTTATTGCTGCACAATCAATTGGTGAGCCTGGTACACAGTTAACAATGAGAACTATTCACTCTGGTGGTGTTGCCGGTGTTGCTGATATTACACAAGGTCTTCCAAGGGTTGAAGAATTATTCGAAGCTAGAAAACCAAAAGGACTTGCTATAATTGCTGAAATTCCAGGTACAATCAAAATAACAGATGATAGCAAAAATAGAAAAGAAGTAGTTGTAAAAAATGGTAAAGAAGCTAAAACATATGTAATACCTTTCGGATCTAAATTAAAAGTTAGAGAAGGAGATAATGTTGAAGCAGGAGATCCATTAACAGAAGGTTCTATTAATCCAAATGAAATTTTAACAATAAATGGACCTGATGGAGTTTTCAAATATTTAGTACAAGAAGTTCAAAAAGTTTATAGAAACCAAGGTGTTGATATAAATGACAAGCATATTGAAGTTATAGCAAGACAAATGCTTAAAAAGGTAAGAGTAGAGGATAATGGAGATACATCATTATTTGCAGGATCTTTAGTAGATATGTATGAATTTGAAGATGAAAACGAGAAAGCAATAGCTGAAGGAAAAAGACCTGCAAAAGGAAAACGTGTTCTACTTGGAATTACTAAAGCATCACTTGCTACAGAAAGCTTCTTATCAGCTGCATCATTCCAAGAAACAACAAGAGTTCTTACAGAAGCAGCTATTAAGGGAAAAGTTGATGAATTAATTGGATTAAAAGAAAATGTAATCATTGGTAAGTTAATTCCAGCAGGTACTGGTATGGCACAATATCAAGCAACTCAAATAAAAACAGTACTAGATGAGGATTTTAATGAAACTGAAACAACATCAGAGAATTCTGAAGAAGGAAATGGTGTTGATGTAGGCTTAGATGAAGAAGCTAAGAATGTGGATGATACTACTGATTATGAGGAATAAAAAGAAGTCAGATTAAAAGATTTACTCAATCAAACATGAATTTTATTATATAATTGAGGATGTATGCCAAGTTATATATTTGGCATACATCCTCAATTGCGTGTTTCATCCAAATATTTCTATATTTTCATTGCCTTAAATCTCCAGAATATAACCTTGCTAATCACTATCAACTTGACAAAACAGTAAAAAACAAGTAAAATTTAAGTAAAATGAAAGTAAATGAGGAGATAAAAATGTCAAATAACAATAATAATTTTTTTGATAAATTAGTATCAAAAGCAAAATTTTATTTGGTTATAATTGCCGTTTTATTAATAATAATATGTGCCATAAAACCAATACTTATAGCACCATCAGCAATAATATACATTTTAATAATAATGTACACATATAGAACCAATCAAAAAAGAATGGCAGAGGTGTCAGAGCAAATAAAAGATTTAACACTCAATGTGGATAAAGTGTCTAAAAGAACTCTGATAAATTCACCATTTCCATTAATTATAGTAGAAACAGATGGAAGTATTATATGGAAAAGCACAAAATTCGTAAGTGAATTTAGGGATGTGGAAATCAGCCCTATACTAGATGGAATTATAAAAGAGTTAAAGTTAGAAATTGAAAATAATCCAAAACTACGCAATAACCAAATATTGCAAGAAGTTGAAATAGGAAATAAAGATTACAAAATCGTAGGAGAATATGTAAAAACCAAGTCTGTTGACAAGAAAAAGGAATATATGGCAACTCTATATTTTGTGGATGAAACAGAAATGATTAATCTAAAAAACGATTACGATGATTCACAAATATGCATAGGTATAGCAATGATAGATAATTATGAGGAAATTATACAACGTACATCAGGAGAAGAACAAATTCCAATTTTCGCTCAAATTGAAAAGAAAATTTATGAATGGGCAAGTGAGTTTAAGGGCTTAGTTGTAAAGGCTGAAAGAGATACGTTTATTTGGATATGTGAAAGAAAATATTTAAAGATACTTGAAGATAGTAAATTTAATATTTTAGATTCTATTAAAGAAATTGAATCTTCAAATAAAATTCAATCAACTTTAAGTATAGCAGTATCAGCAGAAGGTGAATCTTATTACGAAAAATATAAAATTGCTAAAAACACAATAGATATAGCATTAGGTAGAGGCGGAGATCAGGCTATAATAAGAAAAAATGGAAAATATACTTTTTTTGGCGGAAGAACTCAAGAGTTAGAAAAACGTACAAAAGTAAAAGCAAGAAGTGTATCAAATGCATTGGAAGAATTGATGATTGAATCAAACAATGTAATTATCATGGGACACACAAATAGTGATATTGATGCATTAGGTTCAGCACTAGGAATTTATAGAATTGCCAAAACTTTAGGAAAAGATGCACATATTGCTAGTGGAACAATAGGAATAGGACTAGAAAATTTTGTTGAATATGCCAAACGTGAGCCAGAATATCAAGAGGCAATAATTGGAAAAGAAGAAGCAATGGAAATAACTAATTCTGGAACTTTGTTGGTTGTGGTTGATACACATAAAAAGACCTATTCAGATATACCAGAATTAATAGATATGGCTGGAAAAATTGTTGTAATAGATCATCATAGAATGAGTACAGACTACATTGACAATGCTGTTCTAACATTTCAAGAGGTTTATGCATCATCTGCAGCTGAATTGGTAACAGAATTAATAGTGTATTCAGAGAATAACATAAAGTTGACCAATGTTGAGGCAGAAGGCTTATATGCCGGAATTATGATGGACACCAAGAATTTTACATTTAAAACAGGTGTTAGAACATTTGAAGCTGCTGCATATTTGCGCAGATGTGGAGTGGATATTATAAAAGTAAAAAAATGGTTCCAAAGCGATTTAAACACATATAATACAATTTCAGAAATAGTAGCTAAATCAGAGATAATTGGTGAATCTATAGCAATATCTGTATATGATAAAGTTGATAAAGATGCTAATATAATTTGTGCTAAGGCAGCAGATGAATTACTTACAATAAGTAATATTACAGCTTCTTTTGTAATAGGAAATTATGGTGAAAAGATATGTATAAGTGGTCGTTCATTAGGTGATATAAATGTTCAAGTAATATTAGAAAAACTAGGCGGTGGCCGGACACATAACTTTAGCAGGAGCACAAGTTGAAAATATGGATATATATGCAGTAAAAAAGGAATTAATAGAAAAAATAAATGAATATTTTGTAGAACAATTATAAAAAAATTAATAGTTTTTGTCATATTATGGTGAAAAGGGCAAAAAAGTGAAAATAAAATTGTTGACAATAAATGTACATGATAGTAGAATATTTATGTGTAGTATCGTAAATATTCTATTATTAATATTTTTAAAAGGAGGAAAATTTATGAACGAAAAAACTAAAGGAGTTATTGCATACCTTTTTGGATGGCTAGGAGGAATTATCGTGCTATTTGGTATGAAGGATAATACAAAGCTTACAAAATTTCATGCTTGTCAATCAATAACATTATCTGTAATAAGTGTAATAGCAGGTGCTGTTCTTGGATTTATCCCAGTTGTAAAATATTTTGGAAGTTTAATTAGTTTATTAATCTTTGTTTTACAAATTGTCGGAATGGTTAAATCTTATCATGAAGAGGATTTTCAAATTCCAGTAATTAGTGATTTAACAAAGGATATTTTTAAGAAACAATTGGATGAGGAATAAAATGATATATTTTGCACATGTGGAACGTGATAGTGTTCCACATGTGCATTTTTTTGACTATATCGTATTGATAAAATATGAAATTTGTTATAGAATAGAGTAAATAAATTTGGAGAAGGTGATATTTAGAGATGAAAGTAATTTTATTGGATAATATAAAGGGTGTTGGGAAAAAGGATGAGATTATAAATGCTAGTGATGGTTATGCAAGAAATTTCTTGTTTCCTAAAAAGTTGGCTGTTGAAGCTAATGCGGAGAATATGAGTAAGTTAAAAAATAAGCAAGATTCTGTTCAACATAAGAAGAATGTTGAAAAAGAAAATGCGGAACAAATTGCTGAGAAGTTGAAAGGTATTACTCTTAATATAAAGGTAAAAGCAGGAGAAAATGGTAGAATATTTGGTGGAGTTACATCAAAAGAAATTTCGGAGAATTTGAAAGAACAATATAAAATAGACATAGACAAAAAAAAGATTGTCTTAAATGAGACAATTAAGAATCTTGGGGTATTTAATATTTCAATTAAGCTATTCGAGGGAGTAGTTGGAAATTTAAAGGTTAATGTAACTAACTAAGTATTTGAAAGGAAGTAGAAGAAATGGAATATAATAAAGTACCACCACATGATTTAGAAGCTGAACAGGCTGTTATAGGTAGTATGCTAACAGATAAGGAAGCTGTAATTTCTGCAATTGAGGTGCTTTCAGATGAAGATTTTTATAGAGAAGATAATAAAATAATTTTTTCTGCTATTATGAATCTATATAGTAGAGGTGAACCAATAGATATAATTACATTAAAATCAGAGTTATCTTCTATGGGAAAGTTTGAAGCTGTTGGTGGACTAGAGTATTTGGCAGAACTACCTGACAAAGTTCCTACAACTGCAAATGTTGATAAATATATTAAAATTGTGGAAGAAAAATCATCACTGAGAACATTAATAAAAACAGCAAATGAATTAATAACTCTTGGATATGATCCAACACAAGATGTTGATGAATTGATGGACACGGCTGAGAAAAAGATTTTTAGTGTTATGCAAAACAAGAGTCAGAAAAGTTATAGTTCTATGAAGGATATTTTAGTTGATACTTTTATTGAACTAGAGGAGTTGTATAATAGAAAAGAACATGTTACAGGTATTCCAACTGGATTTATTGACTTAGATTATAAAACTGCAGGTTTTCATGGATCAGAATTAATTCTTGTTGCAGCTAGACCTGCTATGGGGAAATCAGCATTTGCGCTAAATATAGCTACAAATGCAGCTGTAAGAGCTAAAATTCCTGTTGCAATATTTAGTTTGGAGATGTCTAAAGAACAAATGGCTAACAGAATTTTATGTAGTGAGGCATTAGTTGATAGTAATAAAGTAAGAACTGGTAAAGTTGAGGATGATGATTGGACAAAACTTGCAGAGGCATCTGGAATATTATCAGAAGCTGATATTTTTATTGATGATACACCAGGTATTTCAATAATGGAAATTCGTGCTAAGTGCAGAAAAATGAAGCTAGAAAAAAATATAGGACTTGTGGTTATAGACTATTTACAGCTTGTACAAAGTAGTAGTAAAAGGGCAGGAAGTCGTGAACAGGAAATTGCGGAGATAAGTAGATCTCTAAAAATTTTAGCAAAGGAAATTAATGTACCTGTCATAGCTTTATCTCAGTTATCTCGTGCTCCTGAGCAAAGACCTGACCATAGACCAATGCTTTCAGATCTTCGTGAATCTGGTTCAATAGAGCAAGATGCTGATATTGTTATGTTTTTATATAGAGATGATTATTATAATCAAGATTCTGATAAGAAAAATGTAGCAGAGGTTATTTTAGCAAAGCATAGAGCAGGTTCAACTGGTACTGTTGAGCTTGCATGGCTTGGAAATTACACAAAATTTGCAAATTTAGAAAATCGATATTAATTGTGTATTAAAATTTTGATAAAGAAGGAGAAATATTTGAAGGATAAAGTTTTACAAACTATAAAAAAATATAGTTTAATAGATAATGGAGATAAAATTGTAATTGGTGTATCAGGTGGTCCTGACTCTATAAGTTTGTTACATATCTTAAATGAATTAAAAAACGAGATAGGTTTTCAAATTGTTGTTGCACATATAAATCATATGATACGCGAAGAAGCGGATGAGGAAACCAAATATGTAAGTGATTTCTGTGATAAGTTAGGTATAGAATGTTATATAAAGAGAATAGATGTAATAGAAAAATCAAATAAGGAAAAGATTGGAACAGAGGAAGCTGGGAGAAAAGCAAGATATGAATTCTTTGAAGAGGTTCTCCAAAAAACATGCTCAAACAAGATTGCAACTGCTCATAATGCAAATGATAATGCAGAAACTGTATTAATGAATATATTTAGAGGAGCTGGAACATCAGGGCTTAAAGGAATAGAGCCAATTAGAGATGGAAAATTCATTAGACCGTTAATAGAATGTGAAAGAACTCAAATAGAAGAATATTGTGAACAGAAAGACCTAAAACCTAAAATAGATAAGTCAAATTTAGAAAATGTATATACAAGAAATAAAATTAGAAATATATTAATTCCACAAATAAAGAACGAATTTAATTCTAATATAATAGAATCGTTGAATAAATTATCTGTTCTAGCTAGACAAGAAAATGATTTTATTCAAAATTATGTGGAAAAACTTTTGGTTAATGAATTGCTAGAAAGCAAATTAGAGAATATAGATTTGAAAAACATAAATAAAGTAAATGTTAGTGATGATAATCAGATCATTTTAAACTTAAAAAAATTTAACCAACAATCAAACTTTATAAAAAGTAAAATAGTTTTAGCATCAATACAAAAAGTCTTAGGGCATACTCAAGGAATAGAAAAAATACATGTAGATGATATAATAACTTTGTGCTCTAAAAACGTAGGGAATAAATACTTAACGCCGAATAAGCACATAAAAGTTCTAGTGAAATCTGGGAAAATAATTTTTTCTGAAATATCATAAAATGCTTAGGGATACAGGCGTTCCCGGTTAGTGATAGGCAAATTAGAAATTTTATAAGATGATGTTATTTTTACTTTTTTATTACAAACTAATAAGAATCTATGATTCCGTAACAATTAAAAAAAATGTAGAATTTTGTAATGTAAAAGTTTTATGAACACCTTGAATTTAGGGCAAAATTATGTTATAGTTTCTAATGTATTTTAGAAGGTATGTAAATTAGAAAGAACATACAAAATATTAATTATTAGAAGAAAGTAGAATATATAATTCTACATAAGGAGGGAAAACATTGAAAAATACTCTAAAAACTATAGTAGTATGGTTTGTAATTGGACTAATTTTTGTAGTGCTAATTTCTTCAATTCTAGAAAATGGTGATAGAAAATTAGCTTATTCTGAATTAGTATCAAAGATTGAAGCAAACGAAGTAGAAAGCATTGAAATAAATTCATCAGGGGAGTCTGCAATTGTAAAATTAAAAAACAATGATACCTTAAAAGAAGTAAATATACCAAATGTGGAAAGTATGATGGATACTTTGAGTGAACCTATGAAAAATAATCAAGTTAAGGTAACAGAAAAATCTGAGTCATGGTTTATGGTTATAGTGAGTTTACTAACTCCATTTGGACTTTTAATAATATTCTTTATTTTCTGGTTTATTCTAATGAATAAGAATCAAAATGCAGGAAAGTCAATGTCATTTGGAAAAAGTAAGGCAAGGTCTTTAACTGAAGTTGATAAAAACAAGGTTACATTTAATGATGTTGCAGGTGTGGATGAGGAAAAAGAAGAATTACAAGAGATTGTAGAATTTTTGAAAAATCCTAAAAAGTTTACAGACATGGGAGCAAGAATTCCAAAGGGAGTTCTACTTGTAGGACATCCTGGAACAGGAAAAACATTACTTGCAAAAGCAGTAGCTGGAGAAGCTGGAGTTCCATTCTTTATTATAAGTGGTTCAGATTTTGTAGAGATGTTTGTAGGTGTTGGAGCTTCTCGTGTTAGGGATTTATTTGAACAAGCTAAGAAAAATGCACCATGTATAATATTTATAGATGAAATAGATGCAGTTGGACGTCAAAGAGGTGCAGGTGTTGGTGGAGGACATGATGAAAGAGAGCAAACTTTAAATCAATTACTTGTTGAAATGGATGGTTTTGCAACTAATGAAGGTGTTATAGTTTTGGCTGCTACCAATAGACCTGATATATTAGATAAGGCTTTATTACGTCCTGGAAGATTTGATAGGCAAATTGTGGTTTCAGCACCAGATGTAAAAGCGAGAGAGGAAATTTTGCAGGTTCATGCAAGAAAGAAGATAATAGGGACAGATGTTGATTTTAAAACAATTGCTAAAAATACTTCTGGATTTTCTGGAGCTGATTTAGAGAATGTGTTAAATGAAGCAGCGTTGCTTGCAGCTAGAAGAAATAAATCTGAAATAAATATGGAAGAAATTGAAGATGCAATGGTTAAGGTTACTATGGGACCTGAAAAGAAGACTAGAGTTAGAAGTGATAAAGAAAATAAATTGGTTGCATATCATGAGGCTGGTCATGCTGTTGTTAGTAGATTTTTGCCAACACAAGATGCTGTACATCAAATTTCAATAGTGCCAAGAGGTATGGCAGGTGGGTATACTATGTATAGGCCAACTGAGGATAAGTCATTTATGTCTAAGTCTGAGATGTTAGAGCAAATTGTTTCATTACTTGGGGGAAGAGTTGCGGAGCAAATTGTGCTTAATGATATTTCAACAGGTGCTAGTAATGATATTGAGAGGGCAACTAAGATTGCTAGGGCAATGGTTACTAAATATGGTATGAGTAATAAAATAGGAACTATAATGCTTGGAACAAATCAAGAAGAAGTTTTCTTAGGAAGAGATTTTTCTCAAGGAAAAGAGTATTCTGAGGAGACTGCTGGAATTATTGATGAGGAAGTTAAAGCTATTATTGATAATGCATATATAACTGCTGAGAGAATTTTGAGAGCTAATATTGATAAACTTCATGCTGTGGCTGGAGTATTGCTTGAAAAAGAGAAAATTGATGGTGAGGAGTTTGATGCTATTTTTGCGTAATGCACAATTGGGGATGCGTCCCCATTGTGCATTTTGCACATTTTTAGGTATTTTTGGTGAGAACTCCGCCGAAAGAAAAAAATAATAAAATATCAATTTAAAATTGTCGAATTAGTAAAAAATTAGTAGAAAAAATATTAAAAAAATATTCATTTTACTATAGACAAAATCAACAAAAAGTTTGTATAATGTATATATGAAAAATAACTAATAGAGAAGAGGTTATGAGTGTGGGAACAAATGAAAATGAAAATGTAAAAAATATTAATGAAAATATTCAAGATTTTAATAATGTAGAAGAAACTGTAATTGAAGTGAATACAGGAGAAAATGAGGAAAGTTCTTCAGTTGATATGCAACAAACACAAAGAATTGTGTTACTAGACGAACTTAGGAAAGATACAGAGAAATCAACTAAAGAACTAATACAAAATCAATTAAAGGCTGATATACCTCAAGAAAAAATTTTAAGTGAAAATACTAATGAATTATCTGAAAATAAATTAAATGAAACAATAGATATTCCAAATTCTAGTTCTGAAAATTCTACAGAACTTATTGCACAAGCAGAAAGTCCTTCTGCAATTAGCTTGTCTGAAAATACTGTGCAAAAAACTCCAAACCAATTATCACAACAATCAAACACCCAAAACACTCAAGAGATATCATCTGAAGAATCTTTAAAAAATAAAGAAAAACAACATGCTCAGGATAAGAAAGATTATAGATTAGAAAAAATGTTGTTTGATAGAATTAATAAAATGCAAGGGAAAATAAAAGAATCACTTGAGTTGATAAAAAAATTTGAAAGAATAAATGCAAAGGAAGAAAATTTGCCAAATATCGTAACTACTCTTCATGATAAATTAACACACGAGGTAATAAAACAATTTAGAACGGTTGGAATAGAATTTAATATGAAATCATATCTTGTACAATCAATAGTTTCAGATTTATTAGGAAAATTTGAAGATGGAATTACAGAATTTAAGGATTGTTCAGAAAATTTAAATTTTGTTAGAGAAGTACAAGAAGATTTTGAGTCACGAATAGAATTGGCTCCAACAAGTAAAGTAAAAAATTTCTTTGCCCGTTTAAGAGGAATGTTTAAGCCGGAAAGAAAACAAGAAAAATTAGAGCAGTTGGAGAGAGAAAGACAAGAGAAAAAATTAGAAGAGGCCAATATTCACCTTATAAAATATAAATTTATAAATGGAGAATTAGAGAAATACACTATAAGAAAAAATATTGTAAATAGTTTAACTAGAGAAATTTTACATGGACAGGGTTCAGGTTTAACTTTGAGTATTAAAGAATTTATAAATGAAAAGATATCTTCTGAAATGAAAAAGTTAGGGTTAGAAAATAAAATCCCTGAATTAGAAGATAAATTATATAATGAATACAGAGATAAGGATCCAGATATAACCCAGGAAGAGTTTAGTCAAATGTCAGTTGGGGAATTGAAGAGAAATATAAAGTTGCAGAAATCAGATATTATTCGTACAAAAATTGGTGCAGTAATTGCTGGAAATAATTCTACAGATGAAGATGAGAAGATGGTTGTTTAAAAGCATTATATTGACTTCTTATGTAATCTTTGCTATAATATTGCCATGTCAAATGACACTTTAATAATCTTCAAGGAGGGAAAAACATGCATATAATTTTTGCTAGCTGGAATCCTAAGAAAACTGAAGAAATTCAGAGAATGGCTCCTAACGGTGTTATTATTAATTGTTTAAAGGATATCCCGGAGGCAGTTGATGTGCCACAGGCGGAGGAAAATGGTGGAACATTTCTTGAAAATGCTAAAATTAAGGCACGTTACTGGGCGCAAAAGCTCAACCAACCTGTTTTGGCAGAAGATTCAGGAATTGAAATTGAATGCCTTAACGGTTATCCTGGAGTGTATACAAAACGTTGCATACAGGAACTTAATCCACATGCTAATGTGGATGTAGATAATCCAGCTGAGTTATATCCAGAACTCTTGAGACTTATGCAGTATAGTGGGAGTAAGAATACAAGAGCTCATTGGGTGTCTGCAATGGTATGTATTATTCCAAAGGAAGTAGAAAATCGCGATACTGAAATCTGTGCAATTGAAGAATTGAATGGTGATATGTGTGAATGTGCAGGGGAGAGAGTATTCGGTTTTGACCAATACTTTAAGCCGGCAGGTTACAATAAGACTCTATCTGAAATGTTGCCAGAGGAAAAAGATAAAATTGGACCTAGAAAAAAAGCTTTTGAGCAAATCATGAAAGAACTCCAAAAGAAGTGAAAAATGTATAGATAAGCCTATGTAAGTAAATACTACATAGGCTTATCTTTATATAGTTAAAAATTTATTAAAACAAATTAGCACTCTCTACTTGACACTGCTAAAAAATAGAATTATAATAGATAAGATAAGAGAAATTTATGGATATTCTTTAAATTTCTTTGAAATTTTAGGAGGGATTAATATGAATATGCAAAAGTTCACACAAAAGTCAATTGAAGCTATACAAGAAGCTCAGTCATTGGCTTTAAAAAATCAAAATATGCAGATTGAGGAAGAGCATTTGCTATTTTCGCTTGTAAATCAACAAAATGGTTTTATTTCAGAATTGTTAAAAAATATGAATGTAAATGTTGATTTATTAAAAAATGAGCTTGAAAATGTTATTAAATCCTTACCTGCTGTAACTGGTTCAGGTAGAGAGCCTGATAAAGTTTATGTTTCGAATGATGTTGATAAGGCTCTTGTTTCAGCTGAAGAAGAAGCCAGCAAAATGCAGGATGAATATGTTTCTGTTGAACATATTTTGTTAGGAATTATTAATAATGCTAATTCCAAAATATCAAGTATTTTTAGAAATAATAATATTAATAAAAACACAGTTTTAGCAGCTCTAAAATCTGTTAGAGGAAATACTAGAGTAACAAGTGAAAATCCAGAAGATACTTATGATGTATTAAATAAATATGGACAAGATTTAGTAGAACTTGCAAAACAAAATAAGTTGGATCCGGTTATTGGAAGAGATTCAGAAATTAGAAATGTAGTCAGAATATTATCAAGAAAAACAAAGAATAATCCAGTTTTAATTGGTGAACCAGGAGTTGGAAAAACAGCGATTGCTGAAGGTTTAGCTATTAGAATAGTAAATGGTGATGTTCCAAATAACTTGAAGGATAGAAAGATATTTTCTTTGGATATGGGCTTGTTAATTGCTGGTGCTAAATATCGTGGAGAATTTGAGGAAAGATTAAAAGCAGTATTAAATGAAATTAAAAAAAGCGAAGGAAGAATTATCTTATTTATAGATGAACTTCATACTATAGTTGGTGCAGGTAAAACAGATGGTGCAATGGATGCAGGAAATCTTTTAAAACCAATGCTTGCAAGGGGCGAGCTTCATTGTATAGGTGCTACAACCTTAAATGAATATAGACAATATATTGAAAAAGATGCTGCTCTAGAAAGGCGTTTTCAACCAGTAATGGTTGATGAACCTACTGTTGAAGATACAATTTCAATTTTAAGAGGATTGAAAGAACGTTATGAAATTTTTCATGGCGTAAAAATTCATGATCAGGCTTTAATTGCAGCTGCAGTTCTTTCCCATAGATATATTTCTGATAGGTTTTTGCCAGATAAAGCAATTGATTTGATAGATGAAGCATGCTCATTAATAAAGACTGAAATGGAGTCTATGCCAACAGAATTGGATGATATCTCAAGAAAAATAATGCAACATGAAATTGAAGAAGCTGCATTAAAAAAGGAGACAGATGATTTATCTAAAACTCATTTAGCAGATGTTCAAAAAGAATTGGCAGATATGAAGGAACAATTTAATGAGATGAAAGCTAAGTGGGAAAATGAAAAAAATGCCATAAATAAAGTACAAAAAATAAAAGAAGAATTGGATAAGGTTAATGGTGAAATTGAGGCTGCTGAAAGAGTTTATGATTTGAACAAGGCTGCAGAGCTTAAATATTCAAAATTACCAGACTTACAAAGGCAGTTAGAAGAACAAGAAAAAATTGTTGAGGAAAGAAAAGGGCAAAATAGTATATTGCGTAATGAGGTAACTGGTGAGGAAATTGCTAAAATAATAGGTCGTTGGACTGGAATACCGGTTTCAAAATTAATGGAGGGTGAAAGAGAAAAGTTACTTCATTTAGAGGATATTTTACACAAAAGAGTAATAGGACAAGATGAAGCTGTAAAAAAAGTAAGTGATGCAATAATTCGTTCTCGTGCTGGAATTGCAAATCCAAACCAGCCAATAGGTTCTTTTCTATTCCTAGGTCCAACAGGTGTTGGAAAGACAGAACTTGCGAAAGCTCTAGCTGAGTGTTTGTTTGATGATGAACATAATATGATTAGGATAGATATGTCTGAGTATATGGAAAAGTTTAGTGTTAGTCGTTTAATTGGTGCACCTCCGGGATATGTTGGTTATGAGGAAGGCGGTCAATTGACTGAAGCTGTAAGAAGAAAACCATATTCAGTAATTTTATTTGATGAAATTGAAAAAGCACATCCAGATGTGTTTAACATTTTACTTCAAGTTTTAGATGATGGAAGAATCACAGATTCACAAGGTAGAACAGTTGATTTTAAGAATACAATTATAATTCTTACATCAAACTTAGGTTCAATGTATTTATTAGATGGAATAAAGGATGATGGAAGCATAAGTAAAGAGGCAATAGAACAGGTAGATAGCTTATTAAAACAGTCATTTAGACCAGAATTTTTAAATCGTTTGGACGAGATTGTATATTATAAACCTTTGATGAAAAATCAGATTTATAGCATTATTGATTTGATGATTCAAGATTTGCAAAATAGATTGGATGCTAAACAAATTAAAATTGAAATTACAGATGAGGCTAAGCAGTTTATTGTTGATAATGGATATGATCAGAATTTTGG
>CANRGM010000023.1 GCA_947630155.1 uncultured Clostridia bacterium | reverse complement strand
TTAAATCTAACAATTTTTTAAATAAGTGTACGAAAGTATCGAAAAATAAATAAATCCCCAGAATCAAAAACTCATACGAGAGATACAATGCGTTTGACAAATAGATAGTAAATATGATATAATATTATACGGTTTTTTGGAAAATATCCAAAACCAGGTTTCTGTAACCAGGAACCTATGTATTA
Organism: uncultured Clostridia bacterium; assembly: GCA_947630155.1. GTDB lineage: Bacteria > Bacillota > Clostridia > TANB77 > CAG-508 > CAG-492. The sequence goes on along the minus strand of CANRGM010000023.1, from coordinate 16,032 downwards.
TTCTTATACCCCATAATGGGGAGAAAGGAGTTGATTGTGCAATGGTCCGACGACGCGCAAAAGAACGGACCACGAAAGTGGTGGCAAAGTTCCCTATCAATCGAGTCAAGTACGAGTGGCGGTCGCTTGTAATACTGGTATTTGGAGTTACACTTTGTAACATTCCAATGTATGAGCCAGTATATGCACTGATAGCTGAAGATAATGGCAATTCCAGTGTAAGTACACAAACGACAGCCACAGCAGCAAGCACAACAACATCGGTAGCAATAACTACCAATGCAACAACCAGTGATACCACAACAATTAGTGATACTACAACAATTAGTGATACTACAACAACATCTACTAATACCACAGCATCGACTACTAGCACTATGTCAACATCTACTGATACTACAGCAACAAATACTAGTATCAACTCAACAACTACTGGTACTACAGTAACTCTTGTTGGAGTAGAAAGTTCTTATGATGAATTATGTGTAGAAACATATGACGGTAATCAATCATACTACACAGATACATCATATGATAAAGAATGTGTTGCTTATGAAGAAGATGTGTGTGTGTCCATGCCAAGCACTACATGGACGGGAGTAGTTCTTACTGCAAATGCAGGTACTGTTCAAGGTCCATCAGGTAAAGAAACTTTTTACAACTTGGATATGAGTGGAGTAATTACAATTATGAATCAATGTGGTTACTCATATTCATACTGGGTTCGGCATGATGGTGTCAAAATGTACGGAGACTGGGTAATGTGTGCTGCTAATCTTGACGTTCGACCTAGAGGAACCCTTGTGGAAACCTCTTTAGGGATGGGCATTGTTTGTGATACTGGAGGATTCGCAGATAATAATGCTTATCAGCTTGACATTGCCACAACTTGGTAAACTGAAAACAAGAAAATACCTTAGTTGCACTGCATCTAAGGTATTTTCTTGTTTTCAGTTTATTAAATTTTAGAAACAAATATTTATCAATTTTAAATCACTTTTATTTACATAATTACATACTATAATAGTAGAGAAAACTATAGAAAAAAGGAGGAAGTATATTGAGTCTAAAAAATATAAAAGTAGGATTTGCTCTTACTGGTTCATTTTGCACATTTGAAAAAACTATAGAGCAAATGGAAAAATTAGTTAAGTTAGGAGCTGAAGTTATTCCTATAATGTCTTATAATGCTTATAATTTAGATACTAAATTTGGAACTGCTTTAGAACATATAAATAAGATTAAACAAATATCTAATAAAGATATTATCCATACTATTCAAGAAGCTGAACCAATAGGTCCTAAGAAAATGACAGATATTATGTTGATAGCGCCATGTTCTGGAAATACTATTGCAAAACTTGCCAATGGTGTGACAGATACACCAGTAGTTATGGCTGCAAAATCACATTTAAGAAATCAAAGACCATTGGTTATTGCTATATCTACAAATGATGCTTTATCAGGAAGTGCTGAAAATATCGGAAAATTACTAAATAGAAGAAATTATTATTTTGTGCCATTTAGACAGGATAACCCAATTACTAAACCTAATTCATTAGTATTTGATCCAGAATATATAGAAGAAACTTTGAGCAAAGCATTGGAGAACGAACAAATTCAGCCTATTATTTTATGAATGTAGGAGATAGAATGTATAAATAATATAGAAGCGGAGAAAGTAAGAATAGGTTTCCGCTTCTATATTATTGGTTAGACTATTAAAATTGCTCTAAAGATTAGCTAAAGGATTACTTTCAACAGCATTACGAACTTGTTCATTTGCAACATGTGTATAAATTTCTGTAGTAGAAATACTCTCATGGCCTAAAAGCTCTTGTAAAGCTCTAATATCAACATTACCATATTGATACATTAAAGTAGCAGCTGTATGTCTAAGTTTATGAACAGAATATTTATTAGTATCCAAGCCAGCTTTATATAATTCTTGTTTAACAATATATTGAACTGTTCTATTGCTAATTCGTTCTTTTCTTTCACTTAAAAATAGAGCATCACGCGAATCACTTTTTACACAATCTCTAGGTCGTACTGATAAATATGTATTGATAGCATTCATACAAGCTTTATTTAGGTAAATAGTACGTTCTTTGTTACCTTTACCAATAACATTTAATTTACAATCATTGAAGTTAATATCTTTAATATTTATACCAACTAATTCAGAAAGACGCATACCACAATTCAAAAATAAAGTAATTATAGCAAAATCTCTTTCTTTGTTTCTATCATCAATATTAGAAGCTACTTCCAGCAATTTTTTACTATCGTCTAATGATAAGTATTTAGGAACACGTTTATCTTGTTTTGGTGTTTCCAAATTTTGAGCAGGATTTTTTTCAATCAAACCAGCTTTATTGGATAAATAATTAAAGAAAACTCGTATACTTGCAGTTTTTCTAGCACGTGTTGCAGCTTTGCTTTGAAAATTGTTTTTTAAATAGAAGAGATATGCATGTATATCTTCAAGTGTAATTTTAGAAATTATTTTAATATCCATATCATGAATGTCAATCTCTTTCAAGTCTTTCTTATCCGTCATTCTGAAATGCATCAGAATGAATTTTAAGAAGTTATTAAGGTCATAGTTATATTCTTTTATAGTATTAGGTGATTTATTCAAAATAGTAGCAGTATAGTCCAAAAATGAGTTTAAAAAAAATGGGTTTCCTTCTGTATTAATCATGAAATCATTCCTTTCTATATGATGTAAAAACTTATAAATCATAATGGTAATTTAATTTTATCATTGTTTTATTAAAAGTCAATATTGACTTTATATGGAAAAATGGTAAAATATACAATATCCAAAATTAAACTATAGAAAGGATTACTAGAATGGATAAGAGTAATAATAGAATAACAAGGAATAAAGAAAAATTTTGTATAAAAAAGGATGATAAAACAGGTCTTGGTTTGCTTGTATTTCCAAAAGGTAATATAGTTGAATTATCAGATGGTTTATTTTTAAGTACAACCAGAATAGGTGAGGAATTGTTACAAGAGGTATATATTCCAGATAAAGTAGAGATTGTTGGAAACAAATGTTTTAAAAATTGTACAAACCTAGAAAAAGTAACATTTCCAGATTCTGTAACATCCATCGGCAATGCATGTTTTAGAGGATGCAAAAAATTGAAAAGTGTTAGATTACCAAACAATATTAAAATTCTACCTGAATACTTATTTAGCTGGTGTTCTAATCTAGTCAATATACATATACCAGATGGAGTAACAACTATATTAGATTCATGCTTCTTTAATTGTACAAACCTTAAATCAATAGATTTACCTGAAACAGTTTCCAAAATAGGAGAATCAGTTTTTTCAAATTGTACTTCATTAAAAACATTTTCTTTTAATGATAATATAGAATATATAAGTGATGAAATGTTTTTGGGTTGTGAAAATCTTGAAGAAATAACTTTACCGATAGGATTAGAAGGAATTGGAAATAAGGCTTTTTCAGAATGTTATAATCTTAAAAAAGTAAAATTACCAAATTTCTTAACCAGTATAGGGGAAAATGCATTTGAGGAATGTTCTTCGTTAAAAGAGATTACTATACCTCCTTATGTAAAAAGAATTGACTTTGGTGCTTTTAGTAATTGTGTTAATTTAGAAACAGTTAATATATTACCTGATATGCCTCACTCTAAGAGCTCATTGATTATACAAGATGGAGCATTTTCTGAATGTACTAATCTTAAATCCTTATATTTACCTAGTGGAGTATTAAAAAATAATCAAGCATTCGACTTTAGTAATATGCCTAATCTTAAACAATTTAATTATGCAGGAAGAAATATATTAAATTTATCTGAAGGTGAAGTTTTTACTAATTTATTATACAATGGTAAATTATTTTATATTGAATACATTAATCAGTCTAATGAAACAATTTCTAAAGTATTAGAAGATACTACTTCCAAAAAACGTGATATTAGATCAGTTGAATTAGCAAAACATTTTAATGATTTGCGTATGCATAGCGTTTTTCAGGATAACTTTAAATTTGATGATGAAAAAAATAAATTATGTCTAAATATGCTTAGTATTCTTGATTATAATACATGTGTAAAATTTTTGGATATGTTACAACAAAGAAACAATGATAATAATTTGAATGATGATGCACAAAAAGACAATGAAAAGGGAAAGATTAGAAGAAAAAATAGTAATTCAAAAAATAAGCATAGTAAATCTATAAGTGGAGATACAAGTGGAGATATAATTGCAGATATAATTGCAGAAGCGGAAACAAATGGAAAGAAATCTTTGTTTACAAAAATTAAAGAAAAAATTCTAAAACTTCTTAATAAAGAACCAAAAAGTAATAATGTACAAAAAATTAAAGAAATATCAGATAATGAATTTGTAAAAACATTATTTGATTCACCAAAAATTTTGAGTAATGAATACATAAATGAATTTAATACATTTTTCTCAAATAATATAAAAGATATTATTAATACAACAAGTACAGATGAACTTGAAAATTTAGCAAGAATTCAAAGGAACTTTAAGGAGTTTATAAGAAATCCGATAATAAGAAGAAAAATTCAATCAGGTAAATTAAAATTAAGTGAAGCATTACAAAATAAGAGTTTATATATTACTGCAGGTCATGAGGAGGAATTTGCACAAGTAGATACTGAAAGCAAAAAGTCAGAGAAATACCATCAAAGTTCATATAAAAGTCATGATTTAGAATTATAAAAACAAATATATTCATCTGTTATAACATTGTTTACAATTCACAAATAGCAATGTTATAATAGTAATGTAGAAAAAAGAGGTGACAATGATAATGATAAAGTTAGAATTACCTAATAGCTTTAAAAATATTTATCCTGTTACAATTTATGAAGACAATATAGGAGTTTTTTATAAATGCATTAAGGATGGATGTAAGATTGTTTATATAGAGAAAATTGGAGAAACATATGAATTGGTAACAGACAAGAAAAAACTAAAGTATCTAAATAAAAAATACGATATACCATCTTCTTGGAAAGGAGTGGTATTTTAATGAATAAAAAAGAATTTATTAAATTTTTGATAAAAGACTGCTATAGTAAATTTCCAGAATTCATAGAAAAATTCTCAAAGGAAGAAATGTATAAAATTCTAGATAGAAATATTAGATTTGTAAAGTTTAGTTCAAAAAACGTTATAGATGAAGGGCTATATGATGTAACTAAAAAATATATTATAATTTTTAAAGTAGGCAATTCTAAGTTTAAATCTATAAATACTCATGATATTCCTAAAGACGTGGCATCACACGAAGGAATACACGCACTGTTTAGACATAACCCATATAGTACAGGCTGTCATTATTATACCAAAAAACTAAATATAAAAAATTATGTAAAAACTAATATGCTTAGTTTATCAGGCAATTCAACTATTTTGAGAAAAATAAAGCTACTATTTCGTAATCGCCTATATGAGTTTTCTGAACAGGGAAGAGGATTAAATGAAGGTTTTACTGAATGGGTTAATTTAAGATGTATAAACGTTTCTAATAGCTATGTCAGTGAAGTTAATATAATAAAACAATTAGCAATGTTTCGTGAAAATAAAGATGTTCTTAAAATAGGAGATGGCAATTATTTTGAAATTGCTGATTTATTTAATATGGATAAAACCGAGTTTGATGTATTTATGCAACAATTTGATGAATTATATTTAGCAGAAAGAGCTATGTGTGCATATACAGATATTATTGCATTAAAAAATCATATAGATGAAGGATTACCTATTGATAAAATTAGTGAAAATACTATGGATATACTAACAAAAAAAGGCTTCATAAAAGAAGGAAAAGTTCAACAGGAAGAATTAAACCTAGTGTATAGAAATTATATACAACCTTTTTTCAAATCACGCCAAATTGCTGCAACTGAAATACAAAGAAAATTATTGCAGAAAGTTATTTTGCCAGGTATTAAAAAAAGCAATGAAAGTACCACATACAGAATGAAGCAAATTCTTCTAACAAATATTTTAATAGATCAATTTGTAACTACATGTGATATTGATAAAAATGACATATCAGAATTGGAAATAATTTCAAATATGTCTGAAGAAATCAATAACAAATTAATAGCTCAAAGTATCTCACAAAGTAATGATATTGATAATGAAAAAGATATAGAAAATGTACAAAATATCGTATATACTAATATTCTAATATATCGTTTCATGTCCGCTTCTAAAATTGATCAGGATAAATTCCCAGAATTTAAAAATGCAAATGATAGAGTATTGAAAAAATATGATGAATTATTATCTCAAAGTATTAAGGAGAAGAAAAATAGTTCGAAAAAGATGGATATAAACCAATTGCGTGATTTGATTACTCCATATAAACATCTTAAATCTTATGATAAAAAAATAAGGAACATAATTGAACAAATTATAGGAAGAGAACTTAATGAATATGAGTTATTTAGTACTGTGAGAGATTTTGAAAATATAATTTTTAAAGGTAATATGAATGAAGTATCAAATTTAGGATATTGGGGAAAATTTTTAACAGATTCACAACAACATGATATTATAACATCAAATGATGTTTTCTCGCATAACTTAGCAAATAGTATGCCTAAAGTAAAGCAAACAAGGTATAAAGATGTTTGCGAAGATGATTTACCAGGTAAAGAATAGTTAAATGAGACTAAATGGGATAAAGATTAATTTGTTTTTAAAATAAATAATAAAAAAGAAAGGAAGTTATGAAAATGAAAGAAACAATAATTAAAGTTGAGGGAATGGTTTGTAATGGATGTGAAAATAGAGTTCAAAATGCTCTAAAAAATATTGAAGGAGTTGAAAATGTAATAGCAGACCATGTTACTGGAACAGTTACAGTTACTTCAAAAGAGAAAGTAGCAGAAAGTGTTATGAAAGAAAGGATTGAAGATATTGGTTTTGAAGTAAAAAGGTGAAATGGTAAAATGAATGGAGAAAGTATATGGAAGAATATAATTATAAATCACCTAAACAAAAAATAGAAGAAATTCTTAATTACGAAGATATTGTAGAATCAATTAATGAGAATATTAATACTTTATTAGAGATAATACCAGAAATTAATTATATGATGGGATTTGAACATAGACATCCTCATCACCATTTAGATGTTTGGCAACATACTTTAGCAGTATTAAATAATTTAAATACAAAGGATTTAGAAATAAAAATGGCAGCTTTATTACATGATATAGGTAAGCCCTTTTCATATCAAGATGCTGAAGTCAGACATTTTTATGGACATGCAGAGGTTTCCTATGAAATGACACAAAAAATATTAACAAGATTAAAATATGATAAAGAATTTATTAAAAGAGTATGTTATTTAGTACGAACTCATGATACAGTAATAGATGTAGATAATTTAGATAATACATTAGAAATGGTAAAAAAGAGATTGCAACTGCAATACGCAGATGCTATGGGACATCATCCAGATAAAGTAAATAAAAGAATAATATTTCTAAACAATATAAAAAAACAAATAATCGAACTAGAAAGTGAATATCAGAGATAGCAAGTTCATTATACGAGTAATTTACAGTTATTAAAAGCAGATGATATACATGTTGGTGGCGTTATAATTGAAACACAAGAAGATCTAGAAGAACAAGCAAAATTGGTTAATTCATTTTAGAAATTAGCATATTGGTATTAAAGTGTAAAATGCACCTAAAACAAAATTTATGAAATATGGTTTATTGACAAATGGTTCATATACAAGAACTGATGAATTTATTGATTCAATTGTATGTGCTATATCAAGTAAATTTAGGAAATTAAAATAACAATATTTTACTCCTAACAAGATAAATATTAAATGGCCAAAACTCTCATCATGCATTAAGAAAAATGGCAGGTATTGGATTATATTTAAAACAGCAACAAAGAGAAATTGTAGTTTTTAAGGAGGATTTTATATGAATTTAAGTGAAAAAACAAAAAAATCTATTGAAAGAATAGTTGGATTACCATTTGATAAAATTTTACAGCTGGATAGTCTACATGAAAAAGATTATGTAGAAAAAAAGACAAGAAAAATGTTAAGTTGGAGAGAAGGATTAAAAGTTGATGGATTACCTATTAGAACAATGGAAGAAGTTGATAAAGGATTAGATAAAATTATAGAGAAAGATGAAAGATAAATTACAATTGTTAAAAGTGTTATGCCTATTTTACTGATGGAGAAGTAATGAAATCTCTATTCAGCACAGATAAAAGCAATAAATATTGAATTTAGTAAATAGTAAGGAGATAAACTATGAATAATTTTAACGATAATATGGATTTAAATTTATATAAAACTTTTTATGCAGTAACAGAATGTAAAAGTTTTTCTAAGGCTTCTGAAAAACTGTTTATATCTCAACCAGCAATAAGCTATAATATTAAAGAATTGGAAAAAGGGTTGAATGTTAAATTGTTTTATAGAAATTCAAAAGGTGTAACTCTTACTCCAGAAGGAGAAACACTATACTACTACATAAAAAACGCATATGATTATATATATTTGGGCGAACAAAGTATAAAAGAATCAAAAGAAATGCTTTCAGGAAGTATTAGAATTGGGGTTCCAACACATATAGGAAATTCTTATTTGGCAGATAAAATTGAGAGATTTAATAAAAAATATCCCAATATAAAATTTTATATACAAAATAGATCTACTACTGATATGGTATATATGTTAGAAAAACACCAATTAGATTTTATAATAGATTGTTTTCCAATATATAAAAATAATTTTGATTTAGTAACTAAGAGAATTATATCATTGAACACAGCTTTTGTAGGAGAAGCGGATTTTGTAAATCAATATGGAGATAAGATAATGAAAAAAGAAGAAATAAGTGAATTACCACTTATTTTACCAAACGAAGGTACTTCTGTAAGACAAAAGATAGATGAAATTTTTGAAAAACATAATATTAAATTAAATCCTATAATGGAAATATCAACAACAGAAATGACTCTAAAAATGATTAGAAAGAATATAGGAATAGGTTGGTTAATAGAAGATACAGTAACAGAAAAACTAGAAAAAAATAAAATGAAAAAAATAAAAGTTGATATAGAGTTACCAAAAATAGATATAGGAATTGCCTATATAGAAAATTTTATAACATATGCACCAGAGAGATTTATAAAAGAAGAAATCTTATAACCGAAAATATATTATAATTATAATAAAAAAACATATATTAGATATAAATAAATATGTTTTTTTTGATGTACTTTGGAAGATGATATAAACAGCATTTATACCACTCATAAAATATATGTATTTGATTTTAAATAATATATGAATATAATTGAAGCATAGGAAAATTATTTAAAAAAATATATAAAAGGGAGTGAATGATAAATGTTAAATTATTTAAAATCGTCTATTTCCATATCATCATATGATGGATGTACAATAGGTTGTAAATATTGTATATTGAGCGGGCTAGGGGACAGATGTACTGTAAAGAAAATTTCAGATGAAGAGGAATTAGTAGATGAGTTATTAAACTTTAGACTATATACTAAAGAAATACCAATATCAATTAATAACCAAACAGATCCATTATTGAACTCTCAAGTATTTGATAGTACAATAAAAATACTTGAAATCATGGAACAAAGAAAAGTTGAAAATCCAATAATGATAATTACAAAAGGCTATATGAACGAGGAAAGAGCAGAAATCCTTGCAAAAATTAATCTAAACATTATAATATTATATACATTTTCAGGATTGTCTGAAAAACTTGAAAACAGAGATGAAAAAAGACAAATTGAAACAATGAAAATTTTATCAAAATTAAATAATATAAAGTTGGTCAATTATTATAGACCTGTAATAGAGGGATTGAATAGTGATGAGAAAACAATCAAACATGTAGCATCTATAGTTACGAAATACTGTGATTGTAGTATAGTATCTGGAATACGCTTAAATACCCACCTAAAAAATGTAATGGAAAATGCAAATATAGAAATACCAGAAAAATATGATCCAGACCATAAAGTTTTGTTACCAGAAACTTATAAAAAAATAAAAGATGTATTTAAAAAAGAAAATAAAAGCTATCCAACCTTTAAGAAAACTTCTTGCGGAATTAGCTATTTATTAAACAGACCAGATTATAATGGACATAGTGCTAGAATATACTATTGTAATCCTACATGTATTAGTTATCCAATTTGTATTGGAAGTAATAAGATAGGATTTTGTGATGAAGAGTGTCCAAACTTTAGTGTATGTAAAGAAGAAAGTAATAAGCAAATAACTGCAAATCAATTTCAGGAATTGTTAGACAAAATAGAATTAAAGGGGAATTTTCAAATACAAGATCATTATATAAAGCTTGATGGAACTTATTGGCAAGAAGAAGTGTCTTATTTAAGACATATAACAAAAAGGAACATAAAAGCAGATGAATTATTAAAAAGAGAAGATGAGTTCTTAATATCACAATAAAAAGAAGGAATGTTAAATTGAATAATTTAAATAATTTAAATAATTTATTGGTAGTTATATCAGGACCAAGCGGCTCTGGAAAAAGTACAATAATTAAAAATCTATTAGAAAGAAGAAATAACGCAGAACAAATTTCTACATATACCACTAGAGAACCTAGAGTAGGAGAAAGCAGAGAAAAACAATATAAATTTATTTCAGATAGAGAATATTTAGAGTTGTTGAAATCAAATAAATTAATGGCATGTTCAAAAATTGAAAATGATTACTATGGAATGCCTGTATTAGAAGATAAATTAAACGAAAATAATAATAAAGATCTACTAATTGATATGGGAGTAAGTGGAGGATTAGAAATAAAAGAAAAATTTCCAGAAACTGTTATGATATATGTAATACCAGAAACAGAAGAACAATTGTTAAGACAAAGAGGTGCTAGAGGAAAAACAAGACAATCAAGAGGTCTAAAACAAATTGAAAGAATAATGGAATCTAAAAGCTATGATTGGCTAGTAATAAATGGGGATTTAGAAGAAACTATAGGAAATATAGAAAATATTCTTGATTTTATGAGAAAAAAGAAATTCGGAGATATAGGCGAAGAGGAAAGAAAAATATATAGAGAAAAATTAGGCAAACTAGTCTTTTTAAATGAAAAAAATATTAAATTTTTAAATGATTTTTATAATCGCGATAAGGAGGAAAGAACAAATGAATAGAAAGGTAGATGTAAGAAAAAAATATACAAGAGAAGCAAAAGAACTGGAGATTACTATTGTGAAGCTTGAAGAGTTAGATACATATGTAACATTAAAGGAATTTAGAGAAGTAACAGAACCTTATTATATGTATATTAATGGGGAATTAGTAAAAAAAATAGATAAAAACTTTACTTTATTGGAATATACTCCATTACATGAAAATTATAATGTAAGAGCACATATAGATGATAAATCAAATATATTAGAATATTATTTTGATATAACAGATGGGAATATTGTAGAAGAAGGTATTCCATATTATGATGATTTATATTTAGATGTGGTATTTTATCAAGAATGTGCGACTAAATCTAGTACATATATTAATCTAGAAGACAGAAATGACTTATCTGATGCTTTAAAAAGTGGTGCAATTGACCAAGAAAAATATAATTTTGCATATGAAGTTGCGGATAAATTAATGAAAGAATTAAAAAGTAAAACAAACAGATTTGTAAATAGAGGAATAGAAGATTATTTAAAATATAGAAAAAATATAATATAAAAGCAAGTGCCACTCAAAAGATGAGTGGCACTTGCTTTTTAGTTTAGCACTATTTTTGATGTGAAGAGATGTAGTCAATATACTTTTGAAGGTCAGCGTAGTGTGTATGGCAAAACATGGTGTTTTGGAAGAGTTCAGAAATTTCTTCGTAGGTTGCCCATTTGGCGAACTCTACTTCTTCAGATTGATACCGGAGAATAGAAGGATCGAAATCATTCTTATAATAGTACAAATCTCTGAAGGAAACTTCATCATGCAGCTCAGAATGGAAAAGGTGCAGCTCTTCATGAGGAATAAGGATTCCGAGTTCCTCATAAAGCTCTGTAAGCATTCCCTCTTTGCTGCTTTCTCCAAGCTTAGGGTGACCACTGGTCAATCCGAACTTGCCGTTCTTTGAAGGTACACGCTTCTGAATCAGAAACTCGTTATTAGAGTTTACGATTACAGCACAAACGCATACAATCCGAAGCCCGGCTGGAATAGGTTGACCTTTCTCTACAGTCTGTTCACAAAGGTTTCTGTCGGTGTCATATAGATTGCGAATTTCCATAAAACATACCGCCTTTCAAAAAAAGATTGTAAACATTTTATCATACTTTTTGCTAAAAGTAAATGAAAAGTCGAAAAAAACTGAAATTGTTAGTGTAAAATTAAAGTAGGCAAAATGAACATAAAATTTTGTCTACTTAATTTTTATAAAAATAAAGAGAAAGTTTTAAAAATTATTTAAAATGGCTGAAAGCAGTGGGAGAGAGGGGAGTAGGCTCAATGTTTGAATAGTCAAATTTACAATTTAAAAATAAAAAAAATTCAAATAATTTATACAAGAAGCAGAAACCAAAAATAATTTGAAAATTTTTTTATAAATTTTTGCAGAAAATAAAAATATGATAAAAATTTTTAATTTTATAAAATTTGAATTTTAGATTTTAAAATTTTGATTTTTATAATTTACGAACAATTAAATTTTAAAACCGAACATTTGTTAATTATGAAATTTTTTGATTAAAATTGAATTAAATTTAGATTTTTGATTTTAATTTGTAATTTTACTAATTAATATTAAAAATTGCTTAAAACTCATTTTAAGATGTTTTAAACTATAATTATAATACTTTATATAGATTGTTAATTTTGTATCAATACAATTATTATGTATTAAATATTATAATATATAATCTTATATATTAGTTTATATTTATGAAGTTTCAAAATCGTTTTTAAGACGTTTTTATAATTTAGTAATAAAGTTAATCATTATAATATGAAAATTGTAATTTAAAGAGAATTTTATTTTGGAAATTATAATCTATATTAGTGATTTTTATAAAATCCTGGAAACCTATATAAATAGCTGAAAATGGCTTAAATAACGACGCACGAGAATCGATTTTAAGGCGTTTTTAAAAATTAGCCATATAGTTTGTTGTCTGAAAATATTGATGTTTCAGGCTTTATTTGGCTTGAGACTCTAAAATCGATTTTAAGACACTTTTATATGAAAGACATATAACTTGTTTAGTAAAATAATAAAACAAATTAGAATAAGTATTTAAAATTATATTTCAAAATAAAAAACGTTGGGTTTTTGGGAAAATAATATAGGTAATAATATAATAGTAATAAGATAATAAGCAAAGTAAGTTAAAACGCAGTAATAAAGCAGATTACAAAGAATTATATATAATATAGAATAATATTTAGATAATTAAGAAAATAAGCAGTTTTAGTAGGATAGACGTACAGCAAAGCCAGTAGTAGCAATACATACTGGCTATATTTATATTCCTACTCCTATTTGCACAAAACTTTCATTTTGTGCAAAGTTATATATTTCTTTTTTATACACATTTTACCTATATTTCTCTCTAAAGTTCTACCTCTCTTCTGCTTTTATTAGGTCTTAATGTGTCCTAACCAATAATTATTTTTTTATCTAATTTTATATTTATTATTTTATTTTTTCTAATTATATTTTTCTATATTAGATTTTCTATTCTAAACTTATTTTTGCTTTTTAAAAATTATTTTATAAATTTTATTTTTAATTTTAAAATTTATAAAAATTTAATCATTATACTAAAAATTGCTATTTTTCTCCCCTACTTCTCAAATTCGTTAAAATTTAAGAAATTATAAAACTAATTTTTTTATCGTTCAAAATATCGTTCAATCGTTCGATCCTCCTTGCACTGAAAAAGAAGTACTTGTTTTTGTACAAGTACTTCTTATAATTTATATTTAATTAATTTTTTAGAAACTTTTGTTCTTTAACAATATTGTAATTAATTTAAAACTTATATCCATAAAGCAAATATAAATTTATTTTGTTACATAATTCTCCCATTTGATTGATGTAACTTTACCATCTTTATCAGTATCAAAAATGTAATACTTATAATCTCCAGTTACGTCATATTTATATGTTGGTCCATAATATTCTGTAGCATCTGTTTTTGATGTAGGCTCTCCAAATACTTGAATAACATCTTCTATAGCTGTTCCTATTGTAATATGATTACAAACTTCTATATCTGGAAAATATTTTAGTGTAGAACTATCTATTGAAAGTGAACCTATTTGAGCTTCTGCTCCCTTTATTGTTTCTGTTCCACCATTAAAAGGTGTTATATTAAATACTGTTTTTTTACTTTCATTAAGTATAGCACCACCACCAATTAAATAACCATATTTAGAAATTTCCTTCTCTGCTCCTGTTTGATTTAAATGTAGCCCAGATTTTGATAAATCACTAATTTTATCTCCTGCTTTATATGTTATTCCGCCTATTATGAAATAATATGGCTCGTCTGTTTTATAGTCTACTACTTTTTTGTCAACTTCTGGAATTGTTCTTGTATCAGTTGTTTCATTTGAAGTTGTTGAATTGGAAGTACTATTTGAAGTATTATAAGTTGTGTTAAGATTATTGTTCGTATTATTCGAATTTGCTTCGTTATTTTTTGACTTTTGAGTGCTTTCCTTTTGGTTTCCGCACCCTGTTAATGATAATACACATATTATTAATATTGCTATAATTGCAAGAATTTTTGTTATTTTTTTCATTATATTTATGCCCTCCTCATTTATTATATTCATAAGTTTTTACTCATAAATTAATTCTTTTTTATTACTCATCATAACTATAATTGTTCCATGAAATTTTTGATACTTTACCACTATCATCTATTATAAATTTATAACCTTTATATCCTTTAGAATAAGTATAGGTTGTATATGCTGGCATTTTTAAGCTTTCATTTGCTGCTTGTTCATACTTAAAATAATCGTTACCTAATACATTTTCTACATCTTCTAAAGATGAGCCTAATTTTATGCCACCTGCAACTTCTACATCAAGAGCTAATGTCTCTTCTGATAATTCGCTGTAATTAATATCTCCAACTTCGAAACCTCCAATTACCGCATCTTCATATTTAATTGTAGCATCAGTTGAATTTAATGGTACAAATGAACATACTTCTTTATCATCAGCATTAAGTACCGATTTAGCCAATAAATACCTATTCTTTGGTATGGTTTCGTCTAAATTCTTTTCTTTTAACTTTAGTCCTGCTTTAGATACACTTGAAATTTTATCTCCTGCTTGAAATTTAGTTCCATTAATAATTACATAATAGCTATCATTATCTCCAATTGAATATTCTTTTTTTGATTCACTAGAGTTTTCTTTTGCGCTATCTTCTTTTAAAGATTTACTATCATTTCCACATCCAGTCAAAATAAACATAATACTTCCTAATATTAATAATACTACCATTATACTTGAAATTTTCTTTTTCATAATATTTACCGCTCCTTTTTATTTTAAATTTTTTTCTTTATGATTTTTCATTTTTAATGTAATTCCATTTTCTTGCATAATTATTTATATAAACAAATTATAACAATTATAACAAGAAAATTCAAAAAAATCAATACTAATTACTTATTACTATTTTCTTTAATAATTTTATTATAAAAATTATTTGCAAGTCAATATTACGACATAATTTTTACAAATTTTCACAACAAGTTTGATTGCAATTTTTACTTGTCAAAAGAAGTCTAGAAATAATATCTAGACTTCTTTTAGTTTCTACTTAATAGCCAAAAAAACTGCTTTTTTAAGTTTCCATTTAATGGCTGAATTCACCAAGTTTTTATTGAATAGCATCTTTCCAATCCATGCTATTATATAAAATTCTCAATATAACAACTTCTTTCTTTTTGTCAAT
>CANRGM010000022.1 GCA_947630155.1 uncultured Clostridia bacterium | reverse complement strand
TTTCGTAAATGAGCATAGTAATAATATCTTTTATTATCTAAACTTCTAATACCAATTCTCCAACCTCCATATTGATTCCAACCGCAAAGCCTCAACTATACCATCCTCAACTGCAATTACTGGAGTGCCGAATACTTCCCATCAAATCATTACCTAGATGAACTCTTTTATATCCATAAGATCTTGAATTTCCAAAATCATCATAATGACTAAAACTATAATTTTTTGCAATAGGAGAGAAAACTTTTATACCATATTTTGTTGTAGTCGAAATATCATTAGAATCACTACTAGAATCATCACCACCTGTAGTTACTTCATACTCTCCAATGAACTCATGTAAAACTGCATCATATGCTTCAAAATAATAAGAATAATATTTTGAATCTTTTGTAAGTTCTTCCATTGAGATACCAGATTCTAATTTTTGCGTTAATTCTAATAAGTCTTTATTATTATATTTTTTAAAATCACCACCATATTTGCATGCTAAATAACTTAACAACTCAATCCAATTATATTGTACCATACTATCTGGATTATTATGTGACTCTATATCTAATTTTGATGTATCATTTAAGGCTGAGTATGTTGGAGTAAAATTTACCCACTTTATATAATCCTTTTTTTCTTCCTTCCAAATAAAAGGAAAAGAATCTTCTGAAAATGCATAAATTGAAAACGAAAAAATTACTATTGCCATTATAAGCATGATACTAGAAACATATAACTTTCTGTTTAATTTTATTGTTTTTATTATCACAGCAAAGCACCTCTTATAATTTATATTAAACTAAATTTTTTTTATTACAAAAATGATTAACATATTTACAAACAAGCTGGAATGAGAAAAAGATAGAAATTTGAAAATTAAAGTAAAAAAATGTATAAACTTTTTAGGCTAATATCATAAATCAATATTGATAAAAATGTAAATGTATGTTAAATTAAAAATGATATCTAACTGGGAAAATATAGTGAATATTCAAATGATATTAAGAACCCAGTTTTTTCTTTTGAGGGAGTTGAAAATAATATGAATGAAGCAATTATTGAAATTGCTAAAAAAATAGAAGAAATCAATGGACATTTATATCTAGTGGGAGGAGCTGTTAGAGATGAGCTATTAGGAATAGAAATTAGTGATGAAGATTATTGCGTTACTGGCTTGTCACATAGTGAATTCGAAAGAATAGTACCAGAAGCATTTGAAAGGGGTAAATCTTTTGAAGTATTTGATATGAATGGAGCTGAAATTGCATTAGCTAGAACGGAACGAAAAATAGGCAAGGGTCATAAAAATTTTGAAATAACAACAAATAAAAATTTAACAATTTATGATGATTTAAAAAGAAGAGATTTAACAATAAATTCTATAGCTAAAAATGTTCTAACAAATGAGATTATAGATCCTTTTGAAGGAAGAAATGATTTAAAAAGAGGAATAATCAGAGCAACTTCAGAAAGCTTTTCAGAAGACCCTTTAAGAGTATATAGAGCAGCAAGGTTTGCTTGTAAATTTGATTTTGAAATAGAAGAAAATACTATAAAGCTAATGAAATCATTGAAATCAGAAATGTCAGACTTATCAGTTGAAAGAGTTTTTATGGAAATGAAAAAAGCATTAACATATGATAAACCATCAATATTTTTTAATATGTTGAAAAAGGCTGACGTACTAGATGTTCATTTTATAGAATTATATAAATTGATAGGTGCTCTACAACCAGAAAAATATCATCCTGAAGGAGATGCTTATAATCATACAATGCTTGCATTAGATAAGTCTGCTACTCTTACAAAAGACGAAAAAATTAGATTTTCAGCATTAGTACATGACTTAGGAAAAGGAGTTACTCCAAAGGAAATGTACCCACATCATTATGGACATGATGAAAAAGGAGTACAAGAAGTAGAAAATTTTGCTAAAAGGCTAAAAATGCCAAATGAATGGATGTCTTACGGAAAAGTTTCTGCCAAAGAACATATGAAGGGTGGAATATTCTATAAAATGAGTCCAAAAAAACAAGTAGAATTTATAGAAAGAGTATATAAAACAAAACTTGGACTAGGTGGTTTAGAAATTGTGGTTGAATCAGACAGAAATTGTAGAGGTAACATTGAAGAAAAGGTTAGATTTGCTGAATTGGGTACACAAATAATGAATGAAATTAATGGAGATTCAATAAAAGAAAAATTTGGAACAAAAGAAGGTCTTGAATTAAGGAAAAAATTACATCAGCAACGAGTAGAATTATTAAAACAAAAATTAAAAATTCAAGATAAAACCATCTAATTGTTCAAAAGATAAAAGCCATAATTTGACTTTTTTGAAAATTTAATGTATTATTAATAGGTAATTATTTATTCACGAGATTATATAGGAGGAATAAAAATGGGAGAGGTTATTGTTATCACATCAGGAAAAGGTGGGGTAGGAAAAACAACAACAACTGCAAATTTAGGATCTGCTCTTGCTCTGTGTGGGAAAAAAGTAGTTTTAGTAGATACAGATATAGGGTTAAGAAATTTAGATGTAGTTATGGGATTAGAAAATAGAATTGTTTATGATATAGTGGATGTTGTTGAGGGAAAATGTAAACTAAGACAAGCACTTATAAAGGACAAGCGCTTTGAAGAATTGTTTTTACTTCCCGCTGCACAAACAAGAGATAAAAGTGCCGTAAATGAAGAACAAATGAAAGCTTTAACAGATAAATTAAAGGAAGACTTTGATTATATAATAATAGACTGTCCAGCTGGTATTGAGCAAGGATTTAAAAATGCAATTGCAGGTGCTAACAGAGCAATTGTAGTAACAACAGCAGAAATTTCTTCTATAAGAGATGCTGATAGAATAATAGGATTATTAGAAGCAGCAGAGATAAAAAATCCAGAACTAGTAATTAACAGATTAAGGCCTAACATGGTAAAAAGAGGAGAAATGATGGATGTAGAAGATATTGTAGAACTATTATCAATAGAATTAATAGGTGTAATTCCAGATGATGAATACATTATTACTCAAACTAATAAGGGTGAACCTGCAGTATCAAATAGAAAGGCGCCTTCAGGCAAATGTTATATGGAAATTGCTAGAAGAATATTG
Organism: uncultured Clostridia bacterium; assembly: GCA_947630155.1. Taxonomy (GTDB): domain Bacteria; phylum Bacillota; class Clostridia; order TANB77; family CAG-508; genus CAG-492. Next base: position 13,616 of record CANRGM010000022.1, on the reverse strand, counting down.
GGAGAAAATATTGATGTAACTATCCCAGGTAGAGATGAAGGTATTTTTTCTAAAATATTGGGTATTTTTACAAGAAAATAATTACTAATTTTTGGAGGTATGTAGAATGTTAGAAAATTTTACAACATTATTTAAAAAAGTGACAAAAAAAGAACAAATAGATAAATCTAAAGATGCAGCTAAAGAGAGATTACATCTTGTATTAATGCAAGATAGAGCTAATGTTTCAGCAGATTTCTTAGATATGATGAAACAAGAAATAGTGGATGTTATAAAAAAATATATTGATGTTGATGAAACAGATATGGATGTAAAATTGGAAAATAGAATAAATAATGATGGTACATCAGGTGCACCAGCATTATATGCCAATATACCAATTATGGGAATTAATGAAGAAAAGAAAAAAGAGAGCGAAGAATTAAGAAAGTCAAAAAAGATGGAAAATGAAGAAGAAACTGAGAAAAACAAAGATGTTAAGCCAGAAACAAAAGCTAAATCTACTAAGAAAAAAACAGTTTCTGAAAAAAAATCTACAACCAAAGATACTAAAACAACAACCAAAAGAACAAAAAAATCAAAAGAAGATGATGAAAAAATAAAAGAAAAATCAAAGGTAAAAAATGCTACAAATAAAAAAAGTGATAGTAAAAATTCAGAAAATAAAAAGGTAGCAGAAAAAGAGAAAAAGACTACTACAAAAAAGAATACTGCTACTGTTAAATAGAAGATACAAAAATATCTTCTATTTGTTTTTATTTGAAAAAGGAGAGAAAATTGAATAAGAAGTTTTTAAAAAATGTAGAATGGTCAATTTTAGTGTGTGTTATTATTTTAATAGCAATTGGTTGTATAGCATTATATTCAGCAACACAGAGTACAGAACATGATGAACTTATAAAGCAATTAATATGGCTAGGAATAAGCATTCCTGTTGTACTTGCGGTAATTTCAATAGATTATGGGTTAATAATAAAAACTGCACCAGCAGGGTATATAATAATGTTAATTTTACTTATTGCAGTATTATTTACAAATCCGATAAATGGAGCAACTAGTTGGTTTACTGTGGGGGGATTTTCAATTCAACCGGCAGAATTTGCAAAAATATTTGTTATATTAACTCTAGCTCTAACAATATCTAAAATTCAGGAAAAAGGAAGAAACGAAATAAGTAATTTGTTCAAACTTGGATTATGTCTTTTAATAGTAGCAATACCTGTATTATTAATAGTAAAACAACCAGATTATGGAACTGCTATAGCATTTATTATTGCAACCATTTTCATGCTTTTTGTAGCTGGAATTAACAAAAAATATATAATTACATCCATTATTTTAGTAGTTGCAATTTTACCAATACTGTATTTTTATGTATTACCAGAACATGCTAAAACAAGAATAGATGTATTTTTAAATCCAAATTTAGATCCTAGAGGATCTGGATATAATATAATACAATCCAAATTAGCCATAGGATCAGGCCAATTATTGGGAATGGGAGTAACTCAAGGAAATCAAACTCAATTAGGATATTTGTATCCAAAAACAACAGACTTTATTTTCTCTGTAATTGGGGAAGAAATGGGGTTTGTAATAGCAGGATTAATAATAGTGCTGTATGTTGTAATAATTACCAAAATAATTTATATTGCAAAAACTGCTAAAGATGATAAAGGATCATATATTGCAATTGGAATTGCAGGAATTTTCGTATTCCATATGGTTGAAAATATAGGAATGACCATGGGATTATTACCTATTACAGGTGTACCACTTCCTTTTGTGAGTTATGGAGGAAGTTCATTACTTACTAATTTAATTTTAATAGGATTAATTCTTAATATAAGTGGAAGAAGAAAAAAATCATTGTTTATTGAATAATTAATATAATAGCAACTATAGTAATAATTGTATAGAAAGAGGAGAAAAAATGGCTAAAAGTCTTGTAAAAAAAATGAAAATTGGAAATGTGGAACTAGAGAATAATGTATTTTTAGCACCAATGGCAGGAATAACTGATAGGCCATTTAGAATAATATGTAAAGAGTATGGTCCAGGACTTGTTTGTACAGAAATGGTTAGTAGTAAGGGTTTATATTATAATGACAGAAAAACAGATTTACTATTAAATATCAAGGATGAAAAAAGACCTATATCTGTACAAATTTTTGGAAATGATGTTGAATCTATGAAATATGCTGCAAAATATGTTAGTAATATTGCAGACATTGTGGATATTAATATGGGGTGTCCAGCCCCTAAAGTAGTAAAAAATGGTGATGGGAGTAAGCTTTTATTAAATTTACCATTAGTAGAAGAAATAGTTACAGAAGTAGTAAAGGCATCTAATGTACCTGTTACTGTAAAGATAAGAAAGGGTTGGGATTCTAATAATATTGTTGCTGTTGAGGCAGCTAAAATTATTGAAAAAGCAGGAGCATCAGCAATAACAATTCATGGAAGAACGAGAGCTGAATACTATTCAGGTGTAGCAGATTGGGATATAATAAAGCAAGTAAAACAGAGTGTTAATATTCCTGTGATTGGAAATGGTGACATAAAATCAAAAGAAGATGCTAAAAAAATGTTTGAATTAACTGGTGTTGATGGTATAATGATAGGGAGAGCAGCTTTAGGAAATCCATGGATTTTTAAAGATGTTATTGAATATTTAAGCACAAATGATGAAAAGGAAAATACCAATTATAATAAATATGGTGTTTCAAACGAGGAAAAACTTAGAATTATATTGAAACATATTGCACTAGAAGTTGAAGAAAAGGGAGAAATAGTAGCAATAAAAGAAATGAGGAAGCATATTAGTTGGTATATAAAAAATTATAGGGAAGCATCTAAATTTAGAGACGTAGTTAATAAGATAGATAATAGACAAGAATTAGAAGCTTGTATTAAGGAATATTTTAAAAATTTATGAATAAGATGGATGAGAATAGATTTAATCTATTCTTTTTTTGTTGAGAGACAGAAATGTCTACAAATATCTTTATTAGGAGGTTTTCATGAAAAATAAGAAAATCATTATAATTAGCTTAATTATTATTATTTTAATTATTATTATATTTTTTTCAATTTTTAAATTTCTTAATTATAAAAAAACTGAAACTGGAAATACTATAGTTGATAAAACTTTACAAGAAATTGAATCATATATTTTAAATATTAGTTCATATGAAGCTGAAGTAGAGGTGACAGTTGAGAGTAATAAAAATACTAATAAATATATAATAAATCAAAAGTTTAGTAGTCCTAATTATTGTAGGCAAGAGATAATTGAACCTAAAAATATCGAAGGTTTAACTATAAAATACGATGGAACTAATTTAGAAATTTCAAATTCTAAATTAAATCTAAATACTATATATGAAAATTATACATATATAGCTGACAATGTTTTATGGTTAAGTGATTTTATAGAAAATTATAAAACAAATAATGGAATAATTACAGAAGAGAATGGTGTAATAATAATGGAGACAAAATGTGATAATAATAAATATTCTGCATATGAGAAATTGTATATTGACAGAAATGCTGACAAAATTACTAAGTTGATAATTGAAGATGAGAACAAGAATAGCAAAATTTACATAACATATAATAAGATAGAAATTGGTAGTTTGACTAAGGAAAATGTGTTAGCATTTAAAGGAATTCATATATTAGAAAAAGACGTATAATTGAATAAGTACTAAGGAAAAATAACTACATTTTTATCTGTCTAATATTTAAATATATAAATTAATAATGTTTTATTTAAAGAAATAGTAGGAGTGATTAAAATGATAGTTAAAAGAGGAGATATGTTTTATGCAGATTTGAGTCCTGTAGTTGGTTCAGAGCAGGGAGGTATTCGCCCTGTTATTATAATACAGAATGATGTGGGTAATAGACATAGTCCAACAGTTATTGCTGCGGCAATTACATCGCAAACAGGGAAGAATAAGTTACCTACACATATTGAAATTGGTGCAGAAAATAATGGTTTGAAGGCTGACTCAGTAGTACTTACTGAACAGATTCGTACAATAGATAAGAGTAGGTTGAAGGAGAAGATTGGACATATTGATGATGCCAGAGTTATGAATAGAATTAATAGTGCTTTGGGAGTAAGTTTCGGGTTATAGGTTTCTTCTTTTGAGATAGTGCCCGAGAAAAATAGAGCAATAAGAATTATGTAGATTCTTATTGCTCTATTTCTTCAAATAAACAAAATTAAGGTTGTTCTCCTAAAGTAAGTTTGATGTCGATGTACTCTTTGTCTCTGTATACTTTTAAGTTTATAGTGTCACCTATTTGGTGAGAATTTTTAATTTCATTTAGTTCATCCATATTTTTGATTTGTTTGCCATCAACTTCAGTAATAACATCATATGCCTTAACACCTGATTTTTCTGCTGCTGAGAACTGTTCTACTGATACTACATAAACACCTTCTACAAGGTTATATTGTTTTGCTGTTTGTTCATCAATGTCTCTTCCTGAAATACCGATGTATGGTCTTTTTACTTTTCCATCAGATATTAGTTGTTCATAAATTTTTGTTGTTGAATTAATTGGAATAGCAAAACCAATTCCTTCAATTCCACTTCCTGAAATTTTTAGTGTATTTATTCCAATAACTTCACCTTTTGAGTTAACTAATGCACCACCACTATTTCCTGAGTTGATAGCTGCATCTGTTTGGATAACTGTAAATTGTTTTCCATCAGATGTTATTTCTCTGTTTGCAGCACTTATAATTCCTGCAGTAACTGTACTTTCCATACCTAAAGGATTTCCTATTGCCATTGAGAATTCTCCAACTTGAATTGAATCTGAATCTCCTAATTCTGCAGCTGGTAAGTTGTCTTTTTCAATTTTTATAACTGCTAAGTCAGTTGTTTCATCTGTTCCAATTATTTTAGCATCATAGGTTGTCTCATCATTGTATAATTTTACAGTAACCTTATTTGCTTGGCTTACTTGATAGAAAGATGAGGTAGAAGATGTGTTAACAACATGGTTATTTGTTAGTATGTAACCATCCTTACTTATTATAACACCTGATCCTGTAGCTGTTCCTGCTGATTGCATAGAATATCCAAAATATGGTGTGTTTACTGTGTATTCTACTGTTATACCTACAATAGAAGGTAACACTTTATTTGCAGCATAAATGCCTGTATCTGAATATTCTTCTAGTGAAATTAGATTAGTGTTTGTTACTGAGGTTGTTTGCTTATTTCCTGAATCTTCTTTTTTAGATGATGTGGATGTTGAAACTCCCAAGTAATCAGCTATTTTTTCTTTTACTACTGGAATATTGATGCATAGTCCGATTATTAGGACTGTACCTAAGATTCCTGATATAAAAGGAACCAGAATTCCTCTGAAGAATCCTACTTTAGCTCTTTTTTGGGGTGATTTGGAATCTACGGTTTTAAAAAAATCATTATTGTCCATATCAAAATCTTCCTTTCTTTTAATATATTGTTGTTATTTTTCTTATCATGTACTTATATAATAACTCAAATCAATATTATAATACAATATATTTGTGAATTTTTTGTGAAAAAATTGTTATTGTTTTATGCATTTATTTTTTGAATTGTAAATAATAAAAAATTTTGTTATGTTCGCTTGTATTTTGCTTAATTATACTATATAGTAAATGAAAGTAAGCAGTCAAATAAGGTTTTATACATTGATAAAGTTATTAATAATTATATAATTCGAATTTTGGAGGAGAGACTAATGACTAAAGGAGTAGGAAAGGGTTTTATAAAATTAATTTTAGCTATAGTTGTAATTATAGTGGTTATTATATTTGGGGTTAAGTATATTAGAGAATTTTTTAATAAAGAAGAGGTAAAGGATCTACAAGCTGATTTATTGCTTATTCAGAATAAAGTTGAAATACTTAAAGGAAATTACAGTATGAATAGTGAGGAAAATCCTTTGAAAGGGTATCAATTATCGCAATTACCACAGGAAATTGATATAAATAGTTTTTTAGAAAAAAATATAATTTTACAAGAAGAATATGAAAAATATTATCTGTTAGATTCACGGAAGTTTAGAACAAATGGGGTTACAGGAGTTAGTTAATAAATATGAGGGTTATTTTATAGTTAATTATGATGATTATGAGGTTATTTATTCAGATGGGTATGAGAATGAAAATGGAATGTGGTGCTATAAGATATCAGATTTATATAAAAAACCTGATAATATGATTGTAGATAAAATAAAAGAGGAACAGGAAAATGAAAATATAACAACTGAAAGTGTTGATAATCAAGGCATTGAAGGGGAGCAAGAAATTAGTGAAAACACAGGAGAAAACACAGGAGAAAACACAGAAGTAAATACAGAAGAAAATACAGAAGAAAATACAACAGAAAATGTAGTGCAATAAATATAATGTAATAAACATAGTTAAAGAAGGAAGTAATTATAGATGAAAGAAAAGGAATTATTAAGATTACAAGAGTTAAAAAAGTTTGAGAAAGATATTTATTCTCAGGGAACAAATTATATTTGTGGAATTGATGAAGCTGGTAGAGGACCACTTGCTGGACCTGTAGTTGTTGCTAGTGTTATAATGCCTAAAGATTCATTTATTGAAGGTGTTAATGATTCAAAAAAGGTTTCAGAGAAAAAAAGAGAAAGATTATATGAAGAAATAATTAGCCAAGCAGTAAGTTATAGTGTTGGGATTGTTGACCAAAAAGAGATAGATAGGGTAAATATTTTAAATGCTACAAAAGCAGGTTTAACTGAATCTATAAAAGGATTGAGTATTAAACCAGAAATAATTTTGGTGGATGCTTTAAATGGAATTGATACATGTGGTATCCCATATCATTCTATTGTAAAGGGAGATGCTAAATGTTATTCTATTGCAGCTGCTTCAATAATTGCAAAAGTTACTAGAGATAGAATTATGAGACAATGGCATGAGGTATATCCACAATATAATTTTATTCAACACAAGGGATATGGTACAGCTGCCCATATTGCTGCCATTAAAGAGTATGGATTGTGTCCTTTACATAGACACAGCTTTGTGAAAAATATAGTGGATTAAAATGTTTACATTTGAAAAAGGTATATAATCAAAGTTTTTTAAGAAAGGAGTGTATGATTATTTAAGTAATAAATATATCATACAACACATGTAATGAATATTTTAGATATTATTTCTAAGAAAAGAGATAAAATGGAATTATCTAAGGAAGAAATTGATTATTTTGTAAATGGATATACCAATAATGAGATTACTGATTATCAGGCTGCAGCGTTGATTATGGCTATTTATTTAAATGGTATGACTAGCAAAGAAATAACTTATTTATCTTTAGCTATGGCATATTCAGGAGAGGTTTTAGATTTAACTAAATTAGGAGAAAACGTTGTAGATAAACATAGTACAGGCGGAATTGGTGATAAGATTACATTAATTCTTATGCCAATTATTGCAGCTTTAGGTATTCCAGTAGCTAAGATGTCTGGTAAAGGTCTTGGATTCACAGGTGGAACTGTAGATAAATTAGAGTCTATTCCGGGGTATAATACACAAATCTCTGTTGATGAGTTTATAGAAAATGTTGATAAAATAGGTATTAGTTTGATTGGTCAAACTTTAAATTTAGCACCGGCTGATAAAAAAATATATGCATTAAGGGATTCTATAAGTTGTGTTGAGAATATTCCTTTAATTGCTTCAAGTATAATGAGTAAAAAGATTGCTTCAGGAGCAAATAAATTAGTTTTAGAGGTTACCGTAGGAAATGGAGCTTTTATGAAAAATATTGAAGATGCCAAAAAATTATCTGAAACTATGATTAATATTGGAACTTTAGCTGGAAAAGAAACTGTATGTGTTTTGACTAATATGGATGAACCATTGGGATATTCTATTGGAAATTCCTTGGAAGTAATAGAAGCAGCCGAAGCTTTACAAGGAGATATGGAAGATGATGTAAAACAAGTTGTTTTAGAACTTGGTAGTTATATGATTAAATTGGCAGGACATGGTGATAATATTGAAGAAAATAAAAGTAAAATTTTAGATTGTATAGATAGCGGAAAAGCATATATTAAGTTTTTGGAATTAATAGAGAATCAAGGTGGAGATGTATCATATATAAATGATGTATCAAAATTTGAAAATGCCAAATATGTGGTTCCTGTTCTTTCAGAGAAAAGTGGATATATTAAAAGTATAGATGCAGAAAAATTAGGAAAAATCTCTTGTAATTTAGGAGCAGGAAGAGTGAAAAAAGAAGATGTTATTGATAATCAGGTGGGATTGATTATTAATAAAAAGATAGGTGATAAGATAGAAGAAAATGATGCTATAGGTATTATTCATGCAAATGATGAAATCAAATTAAAAAATGCTATAGATGAGTTTAAACAGGCATTTAATATATGTGAAGAATATGTGGAAAAGCCAAATGTAATTCTAGGAATTATGGCATAAAATTATAAAGAGTATAATTGGGTATGTGTAAACTTTAAGTATATTATGATAATAATAAAAAGGTCAAAAATAAAGTGAAACCAAATTATTAAATTAAAATTAATAATTTGGTTTCACTTTATTTTTAAGTAGTTTTTATTTTTAATGTAATCCAGAATCTAGTTCTTCTTGGAGTGTGATTGTAACAACTGTACCTTCTTCCACTGGTGTTCCTGCAATAGGATCTTGACTAACAACTTTTCCACCAGAACCAACAATTTTTACATTTAATTTACTATTTAATAAAGTATTTTTAGCTTTTACAGCGGTAAGTCCTTTAACACTAGGCACATCTACTGAAATTCTATCCGAATTTTTATTTGAATATAATTTTACAATTGCACCTTTTAACAAAGGAGTACCTGGTTTAGGAACCTGTTCAGTAACAATTGATTCAGGGTCACTTGTAGTATCAAATTTAAAGCCTGCATTTTCCAAAATTTTTTGTGCTTCACTAACAGTTTTATTCTTTACATCTGGTAGTGATGATGTTTGTAAACTATTATATGAGTCAGTTGGAGTTGTTGTAATAGTTGTATCATTTGAAGGAATTTCCAAATAAGGTAGTACTTCAGACAAAACTTGTGCAACAACAGGAGCTGCAATTTGACCACCATAATTATTGCTTTCAGAAGGATGATATAATGTTAATAGTACTGCAACTTTAGTGTTTTCTACTGGTGCGATAGCTAGGAAAGATGCAACAGTACCTTCTTCTTCTTCTTTGCCAGGAGGTGCTTCAGATGTACCAGTTTTTCCACCTATATTATATCCAGCAACCTGTCCATATCTTCCTCCACCTTCAACTACAACAGATTCCATCATACTTCTAACTTGTTCAGCAGTTTCACTTGATACAACCTGCCTAACTTCTTTAGGTTCAATTGTTGTAACTGTTCCAGTATCAGTATTTTCTATTGATTTTACAATTCTAGGTTGCATTAGTACACCATCATTTGCTATTGCACAAACTGATGTAATCATTTGCAATGGGGTAATTGTAAATCTTTGACCAAATGATATTGTAGCAAGTTCAACAGGTCCAACTTTATCTATATCGTGAAATGTGCCTACTGCTTCACCAGCAGTTGCAATTCCTGTTTTTTCAAATAGTCCAAATGCTTCGAAATATTTATATAAAGTTTCTGCTCCAATTTTTGCACCGAGTTGCATAAATGCTGGATTACAAGAATTTTCTAAAGCTTGTCGAAGTGACTGAAATCCATGACCAGATTTCTTGGCACAATTAATTTTCACTCCAGATACAATTTGAGATCCACCGCATGAGAATATTCCAGGAGTGTCAGTTTCAACAAGGTTTTCTTCTAATGCTATTGAAGATACAATTACCTTAAATACTGAACCAGGTTCATATGTATTAGAAACTGCAGGATTTCTCCACATATTTTGTAAAGCAGAACTTTTGCTTGAAGTTGATAAGGAATCCCATGTTTGCGCTAATTTTTCGTTAGGTGTAAATGGAGAATTCAAGTCATAGTCAGGATATGATGCCATTGCTAATATATCACCGGTACTAGGATCCATTACTATTATATTTCCACCACGTTCACATTGATTATCAGCAACTGCTTGCTTCAAATATTTTTCAGCAATTGTTTGAATGTTATAGTCTATAGTTAAAGTAATATTGCTTCCATTTTGTGCTGGAATATAATTTTCATCTTCATCTGATATTATATCTTGTGTGGCATCTTGAGAAGTGGTTATTTTGCCAGGAGTTCCAGTTAGAACAGAATTCCAATAATATTCTAAACCAGCAAGTCCTTGATTGTCATCTCCACAGAAACCAATTAGGTTTGAGGCTAGATTATTGTAGTAGTAATATCTTTTTGTATCTGTGTCTATATTAATTCCAGATGAAATTTCATTTGATTCCATCCATGATTTTAATTGGTTAATTTTATCTTCTTCAACTTTTTTTATTATTGTTTGAACAGAACTGCTACTTGTAACTTTGCCATATACTTCATCATAGTCTAATTCAAATATTTCTGAAAGTGCTTTTGAAATTTTTTCTTGTAATACTGATGTTTCTTCTGGATTGTCTTCTATTATGAATTTTTGAGGGTTTACGGTTACAGTGTCTACACTAGCACTTATTGCTAATGGTTTTCCTGTTGAGTCATATATTGCACCTCGATTAGGACTAATTATTCTACTTGTGGTTTGTTGTCTTGTTGCTGCTTCTTTTAGAGAAGCTCCTTGGACAAATTGTAGGAAGCCTATTCGGCCGATTAGGGTAAATAAGAAGACTGATAAAATTATAGTTAAACCTAAAATTCTTTTAGGTTTATTGTATTTTATTAATGTATTTTTTTGAGAGTCACTTTTATCTTTTTTGATATTTTTTCTGTGGTTTGAAGTCATAGTTCACCATCTTTTCTTTGTAGTTAATTTTAAAAACATTTTATAGTACGTAAAAAAAAAAGTCAAGGGGATTTTTTAGCCGAAGTGGCTTAGAAAAATAATTTTTATCAAAAATTTGTTTTGTTCGCTTGTATTTAGTTTAATAATGTTGTATATTAATTAGCATAGGAAATGATGATAAGCAGATGTGGTTGCCACTTTTAACCCACGCAACTTTTGTTGTGAGATTGGAGGTGGTACATATGATAGAAAGTGTTTTATTAGAAATAATATATTTACTTTTGTTCGGTTTTATTGCCGAAACTATCTGTGTATTTGCCTTAATTATACTTGTGATAATTTTGAGCAAATAAAAAATAACACACATCTGTAAATTGCCAGTTTAGATGTGTGTTAACATAATTAGATTGGCAACCACGTTTGTGGCTTATCATTTCCTATATTTATTATAATTAATATCCAAAAAAAAGTCAAGTAATTGATTTTTTTATTTGTAGTTTTTTCGTAAAGTAGTATAACTTAGTGTGAAATTTAGTAATTCACTAAAATATATTATAAAAATGTACCCCATAATTCCAAATTTTGGTATAACAAAAAATATTAATGCTATGCTAGAAATTAAATCTAAAATGTTTATTTTTAAGACAGAGATTTGCTTATCTAAGCCTTTTAAAATAGCATCTACTACATTATCTATGTACATTATTGGAACTAATGGTGCTAGTAGTTTTATATATGGTGATACTGAATTTGTTTTGTACATAAATAGGCTGAGTTGTTCTGAGAATAAAAACAGTAAAACGGCTATTGTGATTGAGAAAATCAATGTGTATTTTAGTACTCTGTTAGAAATTCTGTTTATTGTGGTATATTCAGATCTTGTATTAAATTGGGCAAATTCTGGGATTAGTAAATTGCTAAAGGTGAGAACTATTGTATTGGGAAATAAAATTAGAGGCATGGCCATTCCAGAGATTAGTCCATAGTTGCTTAGTGCTTGTTCACAGGTGTTACCATTTTTTTCAAAACCTAGTGGGATTAGTATTTGCTTTATGGTTGATAAACCTGAACGAATAAAGGAGGTTAAACCAACTGGTATTGTTATTTTTAGTATTCTTTTTTCAAAAAATGAATTTGTTGGCTTGTATGAGAGAAATTTTCTTTTGTCAAATTTGTATAATGTGTATATATAGAAAAATGAAATTATTTCAGAAATTATATTTCCAAGTATTAATGATATACAGATATATTCTAGTCCACAGGGCATAAAGTAGTCTAAAAATAGGGAGATTAAGGTTACTTTTAGCAATTGCTCTAGTATTTGGTCAGATGCAGGCTTTATGGTGTTTCGTACTGCAGAAAAATATCCGTGTTAAACATGAGGACATTGAGATAAAAGGGAGTGATATTGATATTATATAAAATGGAACACTTGATATTTTGTTATGTAGCCAGGTTTTGCAAATAAATGGTGCAAAAGTTATTAATAAAAAACTGCCAAGGCAACTGAAAAATATACTGAAAATCAAACATTTTCGTACTACTTTTTTTATGTTTCCAATATTACCTATGGCAATTTCTTCTGCAACAATCTTGGTTGTGGCAAGATTAATTCCAGAGAGGGCAATGGTTATGGCAAAACCATATATGGACATTACTAAGCCATATAATCCTACAGCTTCAGATCCTATTTTTTGTGATATGTAGGAGTTGAAAAACATACTAATACATCTTAAAACAAGTGAAGTTAGAGTTAGGATTATTCCGTTAATTAAAAATGTTTTTATTAGTCTCATATTTGTTTGAATCTCCTTTGATACTTTTTTTAAGTATATTTTTTTTTACGTAGAAATATGAGATTTTTTATTTGAGATGTATTAAATTTTTTGTATTATAATTTCTGTTTTTTTATTTATTTGATATATTAATTTTTCCATAGTTAGTCTATCAATTGCTATACAGCCAGCCGTTGATTTATGATTTGTGCAATGTAGGAAGATGGCACTTCCTTTTCCTGGAATATTATGGGGATTTGTTTTTATTTCAATTAGGTATTCATATTGAATAGGAAATTCTATTAAATGTTCGGCAGAAGTCCAGTCTTTTTTGACTTTTGTTATATCGATTAGTTTGTTATAGTATTTTGAGTTTGGGTCATCTATGCAGTATTGGTTTTGGTTAATTTGGGTGTAGGGGAGTGGAGTTTTTTGGGTGAGTTCGGATTTTGGGTGCATACCGAGTAAGAAGCCAAAGTGGAATTTGCCTAAGGGGGTTTTTCCATCGCCTTCTTTTTTGTGGTGAGTTGCGCCGTTTTTGCCTATGTGGGCTGTTGTTTTGATATTGTGGTGGGGGAAGGTTAGGGTGGATGTGTTGTCTTTTGTTATGGTTATGTAAACTTTATTTTGCATTTTTTGTACCTCCTGTTGGGTTGGGGAGGGGCGTTTGCAGGGGGTCGCCGGAAAGCTCAAGAATGAGTAGAGCAGTGGATATATATTGTTTTTGAAATGCTTCCCAACAGCGCACAGAGAGTAATAATTCCTGAGTGTGTGGTGCGTTTTGGTGCGTGGTGTGAGAGAGTGTGTGGGTGTTATTTGGGGTTGTGGTGGTCTGGGGAATTATAACTCTCTGTAGCTAGCCGGTCCCCACTTAAGCCGCATTTCAAAAACAATATATATCCACTGCTCTACTCATTCTTGAG
>CANRGM010000021.1 GCA_947630155.1 uncultured Clostridia bacterium | reverse complement strand
CTAATAGTGAAGAAAATGCTGGAGACACTGATAATGTAGATAATACTGAAAATTCAGAAGATACTGATAGTGTTGAGCCTACTGAAAATAACCAAAATAATGAGAACAACGAAAATACAGAAAATGAAGAAAATACAGAGAATACAGAGAATGCAGAGAATGCAGATAATACAGAAAATGAAGAAAATGCAGATAATACAGAAAATAGTGAAAACACTGAAAATGAATAAAATATAGTTTTTAATTACTTATATGAAGGAGGCTTAAAATTATGTCTCAAGATAATAAAGAATTAACTCCAAGATGGTACGTTGTACACACATATTCTGGTTATGAAAATAAAGTTAAAACAGACTTAGAAAAGACCGTAAAAAATAGAGAACTTGAAGATTACTTTTACGAAATTGTTGTTCCTATGGAAGAACAAATAGAAATAAAAGATGGTAAGAAAAAAACAAATTTAAAAAAAGTTTTTCCAGGTTATGTTTTGATAAAAATGATTGTAACAGAAGCGACTTGGTATATAGTTAGAAACACAAGAGGTGTTACAGGCTTTGTTGGTTCAGGTACTGATCCTATTCCACTTACTGATGAAGAAATTAGGAACATGGGATTTGAAAAATTTGAAGTTAATGTTGATTATGATGTTAATGATTCTATTAGAGTTGTGGATGGTCCATTAAAAGACTTTGTTGGGGTTGTACAAGAAATTAATAAAGAAAAACATAAAGTTAGAGTTTTGGTTTCTATGTTTGGAAGAGAAACTCCAGTTGAATTAGAGTTCTCTCAAGTACAAAAAGTTTAAAAAAGTTAATAATTTAAATTATATAAATTATTTTGTCAATATATAAACTAAAAGGAGGTGCAATTAGAAATGGCAGAGAAGGAAATTAGCAATGTTATTAAATTACAAATTCCTGCAGGTAAGGCTACACCTGCTCCACCAGTAGGTCCTGCATTAGGTTCAAGTGGTGTTAACATTATGCAATTTGTTAAAGAATTCAATGATAGAACAGCAAACCAACCTGGAATGATAATACCAGTTGTAATCACTGTTTACAAAGATAAATCTTTTGAATTTATAACAAAAGTACCACCAGTAGCTGTTTTAATAAAAAAAGCTGCTAAAATTGAAAAAGCTTCAGGAAAACCTAATATGGATAAAGTTGCAACAATAACAAAAGCACAAGTTAAGGAAATTGCTGAACAAAAAATGCCAGACTTAAATGCTGCATCAATAGAAGCTGCAATGAGTATGGTAGCTGGAACAGCTCGCTCTATGGGTGTAGTTGTTGCAGATTAATGTTAAAGTTTTACATATTTAATGTCATATTTAAATTTGTAAACAAAAATTATTATTGGGAGAGTTAATAGCTCGTTAGGACCAAAGGAGGTAAAAAATGAATAAAGGTAAAAGATATCTTGCAGGTGAAAAACTTGTGGATAAATCTAAAGTTTATAATGTAAAAGAAGCTTTAGAATTAGTTGAAAAAATGCCTAAAGCAAAGTTTGATGAAACAGTTGAATTACATGTTAAATTAGGTGTTGATTCTAAACACGCTGACCAACAGGTTAGAGGTACTACAGTACTTCCAAATGGTACAGGTAAAACATTAAAAGTATTAGTTTTTGCTAAAGGACCTAAAGCTGATGAAGCAGTTAAAGCAGGAGCAGATTATGTAGGAGCAGAAGAATTAATACCAAAAATTGAAAAAGAAAACTGGTTTGACTATGATGTAATAGTTGCTACTCCAGACATGATGGGTGTAGTTGGTAGATTAGGTAAAGTATTAGGACCAAAAGGTTTAATGCCTAATCCTAAATCAGGAACAGTAACAATGGATGTTACAAAAGCAATTAATGAAATCAAATCTGGTAAAGTTGAATATAGATTAGATAAAACTAATATTATTCATTTAGGATTTGGAAAAGTTTCATTTGGTACACAAAAATTGTTAGAAAACTATGATGCTATTATGAATGCAATCATAAAAGCAAAACCTGCAGCAGCTAAAGGACAATACATTAAGAGTGTTGCTATTTCTACAACAATGGGACCAAGCATGTATATTGATCAAAAATAATTTATAAAAATTTATATAGCCAAAGATAGTAGGCATAAAGTAAGTCCTACCGAGGCAAACATAATAGAGCGGATGTAATCCAATCTGTGTGTGCCTCTTATGGCATATATAGATTGGATTTTATTATTTCATAAATTTGTAGGAGGTGAACTAATTAAAATGGCAAGTGAAACTATTTTAAAACAAAAAGAGGAAGAAGTAAAAGCTTTGGCTGAAAAATTTAAAGAAGCTAAGGTTATACTTATAACAGACTATAGAGGAATAAATGTAGCTGATGATACTAAATTAAGAAATGATATTAGAAGTGCAAATGCTCAATACAAAATTATAAAAAATAACATTGTAAAAAGAGCATTAAATCTAAATGGTGAAAGCGGACTAGACTCTTTACTTGAAGGGCCTACAGCAGTTGTTATGGGAAATGAAGATTATTTAGAACCAGCTAAAGTAATATACAATTTTAGTAAAAATAATGACTTTTATAAAATTAAAGGTGGAATAATTGAAGGTAAGGTTATGACAGCTGAAGAAATAATAACTTTAGCAAAATTACCATCAAGAGAAACTTTATTATCAATGCTTGCAGGTGGATTACTTGGAACTATTTCAAAATTTGCTGTTGCACTTGATCAAGTTCGTTTACAAAAAGAAGCTCAAGCATAATAGTAAGATTATATAATAATAGTGGATATAACCACAAATAAAAATTTAGGAGGATATAAAAATGAATAAAGAAGAAATGATTGAAGAAATCAAAAAAATGACAGTTGTTGAATTAGCTGATTTAGTAAAAGCTATAGAAGAAGAATTTGGAGTATCTGCAGTTGCAGCTGCAGCACCAGCAGCAGGAGCAGCAGGAGTAGCTGCTGCTGAAGAAAAATCATCTTTCAATGTTGTATTAACAGAGGCTGGTCCTAATAAAATACAAGTAATTAAAGTTGTTAGAGATGCTACAGGATTAGGTTTAAAAGAAGCTAAGGAATTAGTTGACGGTGCTCCAAAAACAGTTAAAGAGGGAGTTAACAAAGATGAAGCTGAAGAATTAAAAGCTAAATTCACAGAAGTTGGAGCTGTTGTTGAACTACAATAAAATTGAGCCTCGCTAAGCGAGGCCCTTTTTTCCACTACATAGTAGAATAGAAAATCAAGCTTTTAACAGAAGAATGTATGGGCTTGTTTTTGACACAATTAGGAACTAATCAAGCTGTGGAGAATTTTCATAGTAATCTAGTTATTTTAAATCTAATGTTAAGGATTAGTTCTGTTTATGGATGACTTTTTATATAATTACAATATTTTAAGGAGTCAAACTATAAAAAATAAATTCGTTTTATTATCTAATTAATAATTTTAAATCATTATATATTTTTATACATTAACTTTTTTCTTAAAAAATTAATCCAGTTCCCAATTGTGTTAAAAACAAGCCTATACTATATTTATTAATAAAATAGCATTTATTTTATTGAGTTTTTATAGATTTTTTTCTGTTGACAAGACAGAAAATAGGGTATAGAATATAGTGGTATAAATAGAAATATTGGAGGAATATATGAAAATTTTATTAGATGCAATGGGAGGAGATAATGCTCCAGATGCCAATATTAAAGGAGCTGTAAAAGCTATAAACCAAATTGAAGCGGAAATTGTTTTAATTGGTAATAAAGATATTATTAATTCTAAGATAAAAGAATTTTATGGAAAAGATAACATATCCGAAATATCTGATAGATTAAGTATAAAACATTCAACAGAAACTATTGAAATGGAAGATATACCTACTCAAGCTATCAAGCATAAAAAGGATTCTTCTATGGTTGTTGGTTTTAATATGCTAAAAAATGGAGAAGGAGATGTATTTATATCTGCTGGAAATTCGGGAGCACTTCTTACTGGTGCAACATTGTTAATAGGTCGAATTAAAGGTATAGATAGACCAGCTTTAGCAGGTATTTTACCAGCATATAAAAGTAGGTTATTATTAATAGATTCAGGATCAAACACCAATTGTAAGCCTATTAATTTATTGCAGTTTGCTCAGATGGCTACTATATATTTGAACAGCACATTTGGAACACCAAGACCTAAGATTGGATTATTAAATATAGGAACTGAAGAAACTAAAGGTAATGAATTAACAAAGGAATCATATAAATTATTAAAAGAAAAATCAGAACAGTTAAACATAAATTTTATTGGTAATATAGAAGGTAGAGATGCTTTTTCAGGAGCAGTTGATGCAATAGTAACAGATGGTTTTACAGGAAATGTGTTTTTAAAAGCAGTTGAAGGTATTGGTAAGTTTGTAAAAACGTCTTTATCTGAAAGTTTAAAGAAAAATATTTTATCAACAATAGCTACTATTCCTGCTATGCCTGGAATAAAGAGATTTGCCAAAACAGTGGATTATAAAGAATATGGAGGTGCTTTGTTTTTAGGTGTAAAAAAACCAGTAGTTAAAGCTCATGGTAGCAGTGACGAGAAGTTATTTGAATTCACTATAAAACAGGCAGAAAAATTTGTTATGAATAAAACTGTTGAAAATATGATGGAGAAATTTGAAAAGATAAACTCAAAAAGTGATATCAATTCAAATGAAACATTAAATGCTGAAAATAAATTATAATAAACTAAACATTAATAATAAAAATTATCAAAAAAACTTGACATTTAATTAAACATATAATATTGTAAGGTAAGTAAAATGAATAGTGAATTTTATGTTAAAGGAAATTTGGAGGGGGGTGAACTTGTAATATGAGTTCAGAGGAAGTTTTTGAAAAGGTAAAAAATATTATAGTAGAGCAATTAGGCGCTACAGAAAGTTCAGTAACAATGGAAGCATCTTTTATAGATGATTTAGGAGCTGATTCTTTGGATATAGTTGAACTAATAATGGCATTAGAGGAAGAATTTGATACTGAAATTCCTGATTCAGATGCAGAAAAAGTTGTAACAGTTAGTGATGTTGTTGAATACATAAAAGAACATATTGCTTAAAGAACAAAAGAAAATGAAAGGGTAACGCCTTTCTTTTTTGTATGGTAGAAACAATAGTTACATGTTAATTGAAAGGAGGTATAGATGGAATTATCAATATTGGAAAATAATATAGGATATGAATTCCGAAATAAGCAATTGTTAAAAAAGGCTTTAACTCATACTTCATATGCGAATGAGCATCATATTGAAAGTAATGAAAAGTTGGAATTCTTAGGTGATAGTATATTGGAATTTATATCAAGTAAATATATTTATAATAATTATGGATTTTTAAAAGAAGGAGAAATGACTAAAGTTAGAGCTGATGTGGTATGTGAAAAAAGTCTACATAAAATTGCACTAAAGCATAATTTTAGTGATTTCTTATATCTAGGTAAAAGTCAAATTATGAGTGGAGATACTGATAGACCTGCAATTCTAGCTGATAGTGTTGAAGCGGTTATTGCAGCAATATATTTTGACTCAGATTTAGATCATGCAGAAAAATTTATTGTTGACAATTTGAAAGATGAAATTAATTTCGCAAGTAAAAATGTAGGAATGAAAGATTATAAAACAGTTTTACAAGAAAAGTTGCAAATACATGGTGATGTAAACATAAAATATGTCATTTTAGAAGAGAAAGGTCCAGATCATGATAAGACTTTTATTGCACAAGTAAGTTGCAATGGCAAAAAGTTGGCGATTGGTGAAGGAAAAAATAAAAAATCTGCTGAAATGGATGCTGCACGAAAAGCAATACAAAATCTATAAAAAATAAAATAAGAGAAAGGGGTGGATTGTTCTTTGAAAAAACAGTATATAATACCAATATTTGTACCGCATTTAGGATGCCCTAATGAGTGCACATTTTGCAATCAAAAGAAAATAAGTGGGCAAAAGAAAAATATTACAAGTAAAGATGTTATTGATATAATTGAATATTATTTAAGTAACTTTCAGGCACATGACAAAAAAGTTGAAGTAGCTTTTTTTGGCGGAAGTTTTACAGGAATTGATAAATCAATACAAGAAGAATTATTATCTGTTGCGTATGAATATGTAAAAAACGGGAAAGTAGACTGCATAAGAGTTTCAACTCGACCAGATTACATTAATCAAGATGCTTTAAATTTATTAAAAAAATATGGAGTTAAAACCATTGAATTAGGAGTTCAATCTGCTAATGACTATATTCTTGAGATTAGTAAAAGGGGGCATAATTTTGATGATGTAAAAAAAGCATCAAAATTAATAAGAAAAAACAAATTTATATTAGGACACCAGATGATGGTTGGGTTACCAGAAAGCAATCAAAAAGATGAAATTGAAACTGCAAAAAAACTAATAAAACTTCATCCTAAAATAGTAAGAATTTATCCAGTTTTAGTTATAAAGGGTACTGAATTAGCAAAAAGTTATGAAAATGGAGAATATGAACCAAATACTTTACAACAAGCTGTTCAAACATGTGCAATTTTATTGAATATGTTTAATAAAAAGAAAATAGATGTAATTAGAATTGGATTACAGAGTACAGATGAAATTTGTAGCCCAGAAAATAAAGATAGTCAAGTGATAAGTGGTCCGTATCATCCAGCTTTTAGGCAATTAGTAGAAAGTAGAATTTACTATGATGAAATATCTGAAAAAATAGGTAGGTTAAATAATAAAGTGAAAAAGATTAAAATAGCTGCTAATAGCAATTGTATAAATAATCTGGTTGGACACAAGAAAGAAAATATAAAAAGAATTAAGGAAATATATAATGTAGATATGATTATAGAAAAGGATGATAGTGTTAAGGATTTTAAAATTGTAAAAGTAATTGCTTAAGTTTACAGGAAATAATAGAATAAATTGCTTATATTTGGGACAAATTACAATATAGGTGATTTATATGGATTTTAATATAAATAAATTTAAGATAAAAAAATTTACACTAAGTATTATAGGGCTTGTAGTGGGGTCGTTTTTAATGGCGTGTTCTACAGCCTTTTTCTTATTGCCAAATAAGCTTTCAACAGGAGGTTTTTCTGGAATTGCCACTATAGCATATTACTTTTTGCATGTTCCAGTTGGAACTGCTATGATAATTTTGAATTTGCCGTTATTTGTTATTGCATTTTTTAAACTTGGGAAAGAATTTATTTTTAAGTCTATAGTTGGAACACTATTACTATCAATGTTTATAGATATTTTAGAAAGCTATCCAGCCTTAACTACTGATAGATTTCTTGCGTGTATTTATGGCGGTATTTTAATGGGAATAGGAACTTCTATTATTTTAAAAGTTAATGGTTCAACAGGTGGTAGTGATTTACTGTCTTATGTAGTCCGTTCTTTCAATGATAAATTTAGGTCAGGTGATTTAATAATTGCTATTGATACATGTATAATTATTGCTAATATTTTAGTTTTTAAAGAAATTGAAATAGGGTTGTATTCTGCAATTGCAATTTATTTAATGGGAAAAATGATAGATATTGTTTTTGAAGGTGTTAATTTTACTAAAGTACTATTTATAGTTTCAGATAAATATGAGAAAATAGCTGAGATTGTAGGAGATAAAGTGAAAAGAGGAAGTACTGCTATATATGCAAAAGGTATGCATTCCAATATGGATAAGATGATGTTATTTTGTGCGGGTTCTAGAAATGAGATTATACAAATAAAAAAGATTGCTACTAGTATTGATTCTAAGGCTTTCATTGTTATTTTCAATGCAAGAGAAGCATGGGGCAAAGGTTTTGAGAAAGAACTGTAACTGAATCAGAGAAGAGATGAATAAAATTAAAAAAATGCTTGATTTTTAATTATTTTTTTGATATAATAGTGAATGTTAAAAACGCACATGAGGTTAGTTTGAAAAGTGGTGCTTATAAAATATTAAATTATAAGTCTTTGAAAAATGTTTGAAACCTTGTGGAGGTAAAAACAAAAAAGGGAGGAATAAAAAATGGCAGTAGTTGCAATGAAACAATTACTAGAAGCAGGTGTTCATTTTGGACATCAAACAAGAAGATGGGATCCTAAGATGGCTGAATATATATTTCAGGCTAGAAATGGTATCCATATAATTGATCTTCAAAAAACATCAAAAAAATTAGATGAAGCATATGATTTCATGAAATCACAAGCAGAGGAAGGTAAAACATTTTTATTTGTAGGAACAAAAAAACAAGCTCAAGATTGTATGAAAGAAGCTGCTGAAAAGAGCGGTATGTTCTATGTTAACCAAAGATGGTTAGGAGGAATGTTAACTAACTTTGAGACAATTCAAAAAAGAGTACAAAGATTAAATGAATTAGAAGCAATGGAACAAGATGGAACATTTGATGTATTACCTAAAAAAGAAGTTATATTATTAAAGAAAGAAATGGAAAAACTAGAAAAGAACCTTGGTGGAATTAAGGAAATGAAAGAAATTCCAGGAGTATTATTTGTAGTAGATCCTAAAAAAGAAAGAATAGCTATATTAGAAGCTAGAAAATTAAATATACCAGTTGTAGGATTAGTTGATACTAACTGTAATCCAGAAGATGTTGATTATGCAATACCAGGAAATGATGATGCTATTCGTGCTGTAAAACTAATAGCAGATGTTATGGCAAATGCTATAATAGAAGGTAGACAAGGTGAATCATATGAAACAACATCAGAAAATGAAAATGTTGAAGAAGAACAAATTTCAGAAGAAGTTTCAGAACCAGCAAGTATGGAAGAAGTTGTAGAGTCAGCTGAATAGTCTGCAAGAATTAAAACTATTAGAGTTTATTATATATTACTACATATTGTATAAATAATAAAAATAATGGTTTGAAATATAGATAATGATATTGAAAGAGTGGGGCTTTCTTGCTCTACTCTTTTAAAATTTTATTATATAAATACTATATTTTTTTAATTAATTATTATATAATAATTAAAATATAAATTACAAATATTTTAGTTTGTTTAATTGATTAAAAAATGAGTAATAAATTAAAGGAGGAATTTTGAATGGTAACAGCAAGCCAAGTAAAAGATTTAAGAGAAAAAACAGGTGCAGGTATGATGGACTGCAAGAAAGTTTTAACAGAAACTGATGGTGATATGGAAAAAGCTATTGAACTATTGCGTGAAAGAGGAATTGCAAAAGCTGCTAAGAAGTCAAGCAGAGTTGCTGCAGAAGGTTTAGTTGCAACATATGTATCAGAAGATGGAAAAGTAGGAGCTGTTGTTGAGGTTAATGCTGAAACAGATTTCGTTGGTAAAAATGAAGAATTTAAAAATTTTGTTTATGATGTTGCAAAACAAATTGTTGAAAAAAATCCTGCAAGTGTAGAAGAGTTATTAGCTCAAACTTCAATATCAGAAAATGATAAAACAGTTCAAGAAGTTTTAACAAATAAAATTGCTACAATTGGTGAGAATATGTCAATAAGAAGATTTGAAAGATTTGAATCAAATGGTATAGTTGGAAGTTATGTACATGGTGATGGTAAAATAGGTGTGTTAGTTGATATGGAAAATGCTACACCTGAATTAGCAAAGGATATTTGTTTACAAATAGCTGCTGCTAAACCAGAATTCTTAAATAGAGAAGCTGTTACAGCTGAAAGAGTAGAAAAAGAAATGGAAATATTAAAAGCACAAGCTATGAATGAAGGAAAACCAGCTGAAATAGCTGAAAAAATGGTTCAAGGGAGAATTAATAAATTCTATGGAGAGATTTGTTTATTAGAACAAGCTTTTGTTAAAGATCCTGATATGAAAATTAGTCAATTATTAGAGTCTAAGGGTGCTAAAATAAATAATTTTGCAAGACTAGAAAAAGGTGAAGGTATTGAAAAGGTTGAAGAAAACTTTGCTGAAGAAGTTGCAAAACAAATAAGAGGATAATTTAGTTACTTATTAAGAAGTAAATGATTTAAATTTTAATTTATAAATGATCATGGTTATACATAAAAGATTAAATATGTTTAATATTTAATCTTTTATGTTATATGATTGAATTTATAGTAATTGCTATTTTATTAAAAGTTATAAAATAACAGGTATAAATCTAGGAATTATTAACTAGTAAAACTATATAAAATAAAGTGTTATATAGGAAAATTATAATTAATATGTAATGGAAAAGGAACTAATTACAATGAATAAATGGAAAAGGTTAAAAATATATTTTGCGATAATTTTATTAGTGATAATTGAACAGCTGACTAAGGTAATTGTTATTAACAACATAAAGGATAAACCAATTACTATTATAAAAGGAATCTTAAAATTTACATATTGCGAAAATAAAGGAGCAGCATTTAGCTTAGGTAATGGACATGTTCCGTTAGTTATTGCTTTAAATATTGTATTGCTAGCTTTATTTGTATTATTTTATAAAAAAAATGCTGATAAATCCAACAAGTTAAACAAAATGTTTTTTACAATGATAATGGCGGGAGGAGTAAGCAATTTACTAGATAGATTAATTAGAGGTTATGTTGTGGATTTTATAAATATCAATGATTTATTTCAGTTCGCAATATTTAATATTGCAGATATTTTTATAATATTAGGTTTGTTTGGGTATGTAGTTACATTTATCATAAATGATAAAAAAGAAAGTTTTAGCAATAAAAATAATAGATGAGAAGAAAGGATTAAAATTAATGAATACACTTATAGTTAATGAGGAATATTCAGGGATGAGATTGGATTTATATATTGCAACTAACAGAGAGAATATATCTAGGACTAATGCGAAAAGATTAATTGAAGAGGGAAATGTACTTGTAAATGATAAAAAAGAAAAGGTATCTTATAAAGTACAATTAAATGATGTGATTGTAATAAATGAACCAGAGATTAAGGAAGTAAATTTGAAAGCTCAGAATATTCCAATAGATGTGGTTTATGAAGATTCTGATATTATAGTTGTAAATAAGCCTAAGGGATTAGTTGTTCATCCTGCAAATGGAAATTGGGATGGAACATTGGTCAATGCAATTATGGAAATATGTAAAGATAGTTTATCAGGAATAGGTGGAGAGTTGAGACCAGGAATTGTACATAGATTAGATAAGGATACATCAGGACTTCTAATAATTGCTAAAAATGATAAAGCTCATATAAATATGAGTAATCAAATTAAAGATAGACTTGTAAAGAAGATTTATTACGCTTTAGTAAGGGGAGTTGTTAGTGAAAATGAGGCCACAATAGATATGCCGATTGGCAGAAGTAGTAAAGATAGAAAGAAGATGGCAGTTACCAAAAATGGAAAAGAAGCAGTTACTCATTTTAAGGTTCTTGAGAGATTCCGTAAATATACTTTATTAGAGGTTAAAATTGATACAGGACGAACACATCAGATTAGAGTTCATTTAAGTGAAATAGGACATCCTGTTGTTGGTGATGAAGTATATTCAAATGGAAAAAATGAATTTGGAATTAAAGGACAATTATTGCATGCTAAAAGTTTAGATTTTAGACATCCAATTACTGGGACAGAGATGCATTTAGAAGCGGAGCTTCCTAAAGAATTTGTAGATGTTTTGCAACAATTAAGAGATAATGAATAAATTATTCTCTCATAGATATGATTGAATTTAGTAAATATATTTTTTAAAAAATTAATTTAAGGAAGATGTGAAAATGGAAGAAATGAGATTACAGAAATTCCTTGCTAATAGTGGTGTATGCTCCAGAAGGAATGCGGAAAAAATGATTTTAGAAGGAAAAGTTAGTGTTAATGGAAAAATTATAACAGAGCTTGGAACCAAAGTTAATGCAGAGATAGATGAGGTTTGTTGTAACGGAAAAAAAGTTGAATTAGTAACTTCATATGTGTATGTTCTCTTAAATAAGCCGATCGGGTATGTTACAACTGTTAAAGAACAATTCGGTAGACCCACAGTAATGGATTTAGTGAAAGAAGTAAAATATAATTTATTACCAGTTGGAAGACTTGATATGTACACTTCTGGTGCTCTTATTTTAACTAATGATGGGGATTTTATATATAAAGTTACTCATCCGAAAAATGAGGTGGAGAAGACTTATAATGCTACTGTAAGAGGAATTGTTGATAAAGAAGATGTGGAAAAACTTGAAAAAGGTGTTGAAATAGAAGATTATATATCAGGTAAAGCAAAAGTTAAAATATTAAAAACTGATAAAGAAAAAAATATTTCAAGACTTCAAATAACTATACATGAGGGGAAAAATAGAGAAGTAAGGAAAATGTGTAATGCTATTGAAAAGCCAGTAATTGCATTACATAGGTGCAAAATAGGAAATATTGATGTTAAGGACTTGAAGCTAGGCAGTTGGAGATATTTAAGCAAAACAGAAGTAGAGAGTCTAAAATAATTCTTTAAAAAGTGTTTATTGAAATCTAAAAAAACCCTTGTAAAAAAATTACATTAATTATATAATGAAGAAAACTTAAGAAAAAGGGGAGAGCAAATGGAATACCAAAGATTTATGCCTGAGGGGTGGAATATAAGTAACTACAATATTACTAGAGAGCAATTAACAAATGCAATATCAACAGGGGAAATATTACAAGGAAAAGTAAATAGATGTGATCCTAATTATAATTTATATGTTGAGTTTGGAAATGACATAATAGGAATTATTCCTAGAGAGGAAGTTGAGGCTATTAATATAGATGAAACTGGATTTCCAAAGCCTAATATTTGCATGAGTAAAGTAAATAAATATGTTCAATTTAAAGTAAAAGACGTAGATTCTAAGAATAAATTCATTTTATCAAGGAAAGAAGTAGGAAAAGAAGCATTAAGTTGGATAACAAATGATTTACAGGAAGGTGTGGTTGTAAATGGTATAGTAAAAAGTATGCAACCATATGGTGTTTTTGTGGAAATAGGAGGAGGAATAGTAGGTCTATTACATATAGAAGATATATCTATTGCTAGAATAAAAACACCAGCAGAGAGATTAAAAATTGGGCAAAAAATCAATGTTATGATAAAATGTATAGATAGAAAATTAGAAAGAGTTATTTTAACATATAAAGAATTACTAGGAACTTGGGAAGAAAATGTTAAGGATTTTTCAGAGGGTGAAACTGTTAATGGAATAGCAAGAGAAGTAGAAAAATCTAAAAATGGGATTTTTATAGAGTTGAAGCCAAACCTTGTAGGAATGGCAGAGTACAAAGATGGAATTGAATATGGACAAAATGTAGATGTTTATATTAAAAAAATTATTCCTGATAAGAAAAAGATTAAATTATTAATTGTATAGTAAAGTGTAATCGCAAATCATAAGTATTTATTAAAATTTTAAATAAAATTTTAGGAGGTTTTAAAATTGGTAAATGATAATGAAATTAAAGCAACTGTATCACCTTTTGCTATTAGAGAGGGAGAAATAAAAACTTTTGATGGCAAAGATGGTTATGTTTCAATGAATCAGATTGTACATAAGATTAATATTGGTCATATTAATGATATTCATTTTGAGATATTAGATTTAGTAAATGAATTTGAATTTATAACATCAAGACAATTGTTTCAGTTGCTTGAGTGGAAAGGGATTGATGTTAAATCTCAAGATAAATTAAATAATAAATTAGATCAATTGGTTCGTTCAAAAATATTAACTAGGTATTATTTTAATTCTGAAGATGGTAAAGGAATCTATAGAATTTATTGTATGGAAAAAATGGGAAAATACTTATTAAATTCTAGAGAAAAAGAATGCAAGTGGCAACCTAGTGATAATGCAAAACCAGTTGCTATGATAAAGAAGCGTTTAGCTGGAAATCAAACTATTATAGCATATTTAAGAAAAGTAAAAGCTTTTGATAGTTATGTTGCAAAACCAAGTTTAACAGCTAAGGTATCTGGAAAAACTTTCAAAGCAACAGGTGGAAGTATAAAATTGACAAAAGCTTCAAAGTCTTTGGATTTTGTTTTTGAAGTTATAAGAAGAGAAGATGATTGGAAGAAGAAACTTGTGGATAAAATGAGATTATATAAAGATTTTTATGATAATTTTGTTCCTGGTGATTCCGGTTTTCACAGTGTTCCACAATTAATCATTATTTGCGAAGATGATAAACATATTGCTGAGACTTTTAAGGAAATAGTTATTAATAAAGTTGAAATAGAAAAAATTAAATTATACTTTACTACAGACTTACGCCAAAATGAAGAAAGTTTAGATAAGACTTTGGTCGGATTTAAAATAGATGAAAGTACAGGAAAGTATAAAATGGAGAGTATACAGGTTAAATTATTAGGTATGTAATTTTTTTAAGAAGTAAAATAGAATAAAGGTTATCAAATTATTGATTGATAACCTTTATTTTTCTATTCATTATTCATATTTTTCTTAATAACAGCATCTTCTATATCATTTGAGAAAACTGAATCTGAATCATCAGTTCGTATTGGGTTTAATTCTTCTTCTGAATTATCATCTGCAGAGAAGCTGGTTAATATAGAATTTCTTTTCTTAGTTTTGTAAGAAGAATCTTCTGCAGAATCTGTATCTGAAAATTTTACAAAATTAAATTTCTTAACATCATGTTTTTCTTTATATTTTGCATCAACGAAATCCAAAGTACCAATACCATTATCGAATTTTCCGGCTTCATTAAGTATTTTATATAAACATTGTTTGAATTTTGTACTTTGCACTTTGCCGGCTTGATATTTTTTATCTGCTCTGTAAGAAACATTTGATGCTTTTGGATCATATTTATCTTTTTCTAGGTCATAACTATAGCTGAATCTCCATTTCTTTTCTTCACCAATCTCTTTACTCCACCATTCATTATCCTCAGGAGTATTATTACCAAATACTATTTTATTACCACAATTTGCAATTACAGTATTTCTAAAATGTTTGTCATCATTAGCTATATTTAATTGATCTAAGTTCTGTATTGATATTACAGTTCCAACTCTATATTTTCTAAACATTGTGAATATAGATTCTGTTTGTGAACATGCAAAATCTGCAAATTCATCTATATATAAGAAATGAGGGATACGTGTGTTTTCGTTTCCTGGTCTTCTTAGTACAGCATATTGAAGTGATAATATGAAGAATAATCCGAATGCTTTATGTGTGCTAGCACCTAAATCTCCACGTCTTGTACATAATAAAGTTAATTCACCGTTTGATAAAACATTATCAAAATTAATATTATTTGTTCTATTACATAAAATTCTTCTTATTCCAGGATATCTTAATAAATTATCTAACATAGTACTTGCAGAATATACAAATTTTTCGGTATCTGCTCTTCCTGGTGAATTTGCATAAAAATTCTTTTTAAAGTATGACATTAAAACTGTATATTTTTGTGCAAGTTCTTCATCTTTTTGTAATTCTCTGCACATATATTCAACTAAATTAAAATCATTTAACATGCTTAACATATCCTCTAATGTAGGTAATTCTCCATCATGCATCCTAGGGTACATTTCTTTAAGAAGAATTGAAAGGTTTTCAATAACTTGATATGAATATGTATTTTGGTATGCAACATCAATTGAATAACCAGAATTGTGTGCAAGACCTTTTAAAACAGTTGAAATTGCAATTGCTGTTTGCATTGGATCTTCATAAGCAAATGGGTTTAATCCAGGTGAATTTGGATTATTAGGATCCACTAAATTTACAGGCATTTTATATGCTTTTGCAATATCAAGTATATGTGATGTTGATTCAAAATCAGGTGATATGTAAGTTAAACCTAAGTTTCTGTAAGTAATTTTGTCTGCTGATAAATTATAAATCATTTTCTTCATATATGATTGATATAAGCGTACTTTAGATTCTTTTGGTTTTATCATATTTAAACTAAAATTATTATTTATGTAATCATTATCATATGGACAAGTTAAAGATGTAATTCCAGCTTTTAATGTTACAAAAGCTAACTCTTTACTTGTTTCTCTATATTGATATTTTTTGTCAATATCTTTTGCTATCATTGGCTCAAATATTAAAGATGTTTTTCCTGAGCCAGATACACCAACAACAAGCATTGATTGAAAACGTTTTTTCTCTGGAATTTTAACTGCTTTACCAGTTCTACCATCTGTACATACAGTTATTTCACAAGTATTTGGACCTGAATCAGGGCTTTTTGGAGCTAGGTTAATTCCTTTATATTCATAAATTCCTTCTAACATTAATGGTGTATCATTAACTTTTGCATATAGCCATTTTATTAGCGGATAAAATGTAGTTAAAGGTAAGTAAAGTGCAGTCCAGCAAAAGGCTGGTCTTATTAAATAACTAAATTCTGTTGCAATTCTTGGGTAATTAGGTGCTGAAAATAATGCAATCCAACCTAGAGAATTTATCCATTGTGTAAACATTGATAGTATTAATATATATAATGATATTACATAGGCATATAGGAATGATACTTTCATTCTTTGAGATGTTGCGAATTTGGAACTACATGAAAATAGGAATGCGAATACAGGACATGCAAATGCTAATGTGTATTGTATAGGATTCCAATAACTTGTAGACATTCCAGTGAATATGGTTATTAATAAGTCAATAAATCTATCTACTACCAAATATATGGTTATTAATGTTAGTATATATGTGAAAAATGTGTTTCTATCTGTTTTTAATTTCTTCAATAATTTATCTATTAATTTCAAAATTTTCACCACTTTCATACGAAAAAATCATATATCTATATTATCCTATAAAATTGGGAAAAAATCAAGTAGTTTAAGGAAATTTGACAAAAAAATGTGAGTTACATAACTATTGACTTTGACTACTCTACAGTAATTATTTCGTAAATGAATATATTTAGGTAAAAAATACTTGAAAAACATGAATATTATTAATATAATTTAATAGATTGAAATAAAA
>CANRGM010000020.1 GCA_947630155.1 uncultured Clostridia bacterium | reverse complement strand
TAAGTGTTATTATATACTTTTATAATAACACTTACCTAGTTTTAATGTCAATTTTTCTTTACTATTTAAATACTAAACAGTAGAGTAGTCGAATCAAATAGTTATGTGTCAATGGGGACGGAGATTTTTGACACACCTTTTTATTTATTGTGTCAAAAATCTCCGTCCCCATTGACAACGAAGTTACATAACTATTTGATTCGACGGCTTCCCAAAAAATTTCACCCTTTAACCTCTCAATGAAATCAAAGCAGCTCCTCTTCCTGCATCATCCTTATCTACTCTAAAAGAATGAACTTTCTCAGAATTACAAACACTGCAAATTCCACTATCTATTATATTTTCTTCCAGCAATCCCATATCATGCAACATAATCTTATTAATCATAACCGTATCAATAACCCATTTATCAATATCTCCATCTTTGCCCACATATTCTATAAATTCATCAACTTTACTCATATATCCAAAAGTTTCCTCAAACATATCTTTAACATCATTTTCAACTTCAAAATGACATTTCCTAATACTTGGGCAAATACAGCAAATTATGTCCTTAGGGTTAGATTGAAACTTCTCTATCATTTTATTAACTGCATTAACAGCAATTTTTTGAATAGTTCCTCTCCACCCAGAATGAACATTAGCAATAACTTTTTTAACAGGATCAAAAAACATTAATAAAATACAATCTGCATTTACAGTTCCCAAAACAATTTCCATTTTATCTGTTACTAACCCATCCGTATCTTCATAACTAATCTTTTCATGAGAAATGCTATTCTCAATTAAATCCACAACTTTTACAACATCAGTATGTTTCTGATTTGGTCTGACCAATCTATCATAATCCACACCTATACAATTACATAAATTCTGATAACACTCGAAAGCATTTTTATTATCTGCACCTTCCATTACTTTGAAATTATAAGGTTTTAATCCATAGGCATGTTTCAAAACATCATTATATTCTAACAGCCTTCTGAATTGCAGATATTCACAATCACCATTAACAACATGAATAACGTTCTTATTACTTAAATCCATAAAAACACTTCCTCCTATTTATTTAAGAGAGAAATTTAAGGAACGTCCCCCAATTTCTCTTCAATCATCTCAAGCACGATTTCCTTTTTGGCATTTCCAATATAATTATACCCTATATTCCAGTCCATACCATTAAAATTGCAAATAGACTTATATTCACAATAATCACAAGCCGTTTTCTTATTTTTCACATTGTAATAAGGGCTTATTCCAATATTTCCACTCAAAATCTCCATAGAAATTTGTTTTATAATTTTATTAGCATATTTCTGCAAATATTCAAATTGTTTTCTACTAACTCCACTAGAACTACTATTACTCAAATTTCCTTTTGAATCAATATAAGCTGGAACTATATTAGAATTTCCTTTTTCTAGATTAGTATCCATCAATTTTACAACATCCACATCTGCCAAAATTAAGCCTTGCATTTTAAACTTTTTTCGAATTTCATTCTCAATTTCTTCTTCAGATAAACTTTTTTTAGACTTAATTATAGGATCTATAAGGTTAAAATACAACATTCCAGCAGGCAATAAATCCTCATTTTCACATACAGCATCTAAATAAGTTATTAATTGTAATTGTAAACCTGCATATACTTGATTTAAATCAATATTTTTTGCACTAGATTTATAATCAATTATACGAACATATTTGTCATCTCCCAACTGGGCAATGTCAACTCTATCAATTTTACCTGTTATTTCAACTTTATGTCCATTTTCTAGTTGCATAACAATAGGTTCATATTCTTTGCCATCTCCAAATTCAAGCTCATTTCCAAGAACCTCAAATTTGCTATATTTCAAACTTTCTACAATATATTTCATAGACCTAAATATTACTCTTTTTAAACGCATACTTAAAGATTTATATTTAGGTGAACTTGTAAAAATAAAATTCTTGTTCAATCCTAATTTTTCATCAATAATTTCTTCAACTAATTCAGTAATTTGTTCATCTGTAAGTTCTTTTATATTATATGATCTTTCATTAACAATATTAAAAAATGTATCTATGACATCA
Organism: uncultured Clostridia bacterium; assembly: GCA_947630155.1. Classification (GTDB taxonomy): domain Bacteria; phylum Bacillota; class Clostridia; order TANB77; family CAG-508; genus CAG-492. Next base: position 15,681 of record CANRGM010000020.1, on the reverse strand, counting down.
TGCATAAAAGTTCCAGTATCAATTGGATTGATTTTAAAATTATCCTTTTCTGATAATTTTAATCCATATTTTAAATAATAAGCAAAATGACATGCTTGATATTGCTCTAGTCTCGAAACACTAGTTCTAAGAGTCTCTCCATACATTTTAGAAATATTTTCTTGATTTATTTTATCAGGTTTATTATTATATAAGAGTGCTTCCATTGCTTTTTCTAATTTATATTTCCATTGTCTATTATTTTTATAATAATTATATACTTCTACCCACTTATCTTCTATTTCTCCTGAATCTCTATACTCTGATAGCTTATTTAATAACTCATCAAATGTAGTATTTTCAATCAATATCTCAGAAGTTCTTTGCACAATATCACTTTCTTCTTCTAACTTTGGAAATATTTTTTTCATTTTTGAAATCAATATTGAACCTCTTAAAGTAGTTCCCTCTGAATTAGATGAAGCATATGATATAAATAATTTTTCTTCTGCTGTTGTAAATGCCTTATATATATTGAAGTTATCTTCATACAAACTTTCTATAGTGTTTCTAGCTAATTCAACACCATTTTCTTTAAAAAATTGTCTATCATTATCATTAAAAAAACCTTCATTTCTATGTACTGATGGAAACATTCCATCATTTAAACCTATAATAAAAATAGCCTTTACCTTATGGCTTCTTGATCTATCCACATCACCTATTATAACTTGGTCCTGAGTACCCGGGATTTTGCCTAAATCACTACTAGATAACCCTGTTTTCAAAATTTGCATATACTTATCAAATGATACTTTTTCATCTCCGAAAACTAATACTATTTCATCTAATACATTCATTATAATTTTCCAACTTGTCTCATATTGTGTTGCTAACTCGATTTGACCGAACCACTTTTAATTCTTCTATTTTATCTTCAAATTTTTTATCAATTTGATTTGTGATTAAAAAATTATATAATTTTTTTGTAATAGTCTTTACATCATATGTTCCCTTTAAATCATCCTTGAACTCTAGCAATGGATTAACTATCATTCTCCTTATTTCTCTTAGTCTTTCAATCACATCTTTATTTGTATCATCTTCATCTTTAAAATTCCATTCTGATTTATACCATTTATTGTTTTTTATTCCCCACTTTTGACAATAATTCTCTAATAAAAAAATTTCCTGTTTGGTTATATCAAGAAATCCTGTTTTAACATAATTAAATACAGCTTCATATGACCAATTTCTTGCAAAAATTTCTAAAATAGCTAATATATATTTCACAATAATATTTTGACTTAGATCTTTCTTTTCATCTATAAATACAGGTATTTGATATTTATTAAAAATCACTTTAACCAGATTGGAATATATATCTAAACTTTTCGTAATAACTGCAATATCTTTATATCTGTATCCATTATTTCTTACTAATTTAACAATATTTATGGCCACATTTTCTATTTCTGAATATTGATTATTAGCTAAAAACAATTTAATATTTTCAGGCTTTTCTTCATATTTCTTATATGGAATTGCATATAGATTTTTCTCTAAATGTTGTAAATCTTTAGATTTAAATCTATAACAATCTGATAAACTTACAGGTTGATCTATTGGAATTTCTTCCTCTTTAGCTAATTCCAATATTCTTGAAATTGTTAATTTATTTGAATAAAAAACATCACTTTCAGGTGACACTCCATCCTCAATAAAATCAGAGCAGATACTTATATTAACCTGCTTTGCCACTTTTGCTAATTGCTTTATAATTTCATACTCTTGTTTAGTAAATCCTACAAATTCATCAATATAAATTAAAGTATTATCAAAAAAATTTACACTTGACAATTGATTAGCTAAATTAGTTAAATTATCATTTTCATCTATATAGCGATTTTCTATCGCATTTTCAAACTCACTATAAACTTGCAATATATCTTGTATTTTTAATTTTAAATAACTATCTTCAGTTTCTTCCATCATTTTATTTAAGTCATTTACCAAAACACCATGCTTTTTAAACTCAGTAATTTGTTCAATTATCAAATCAATATTTTCCTCTGATTTACCAAGAAACTTAAGCTTACTTTTTTTACCACACAAAATATTATAAATAAGCATAGCCTTACCCGAATTTGAAATACTAACTTTAGCAGTACCTCCAACTTCACTAGCTACCCTATATGCCATTCTATTAAATGTTAAAACCTCTGCATTCAAAACAGCTTTATTGTCTAAAATTTCAAGTAACTTTTTCTCAGCAGTAAATGAAAACTGTTCTGGTGTAATTATATATATTTTATTTCCACAATTTATTCTCTTTTTTATCTCATCAAACACAAAACTACTTTTTCCAGATCCAGACCTCCCATAAATTAACCTTAAAGACACTCTTATCATTCTCCCTTTCAATAAAAATTTTGATTTTATCCTCATCCTCTTTTCCAATAAAACAAATATTGCTGTGCAATCCCACACAAATCACCAAATTTATCATTTGCCATACTCAAAACCACTTTTTTATCAACCTTATTTTCATTCTCATTATGAATATATAAATCATTCATAACTCTCCTAACCCAAACATCTATAGGAAAAACATCAAATCTTTTTAAAGTAGAAAAAAGCAAAATGCAATCTGCAACTTTAGGACCAACTCCAGGTAACTTCAATAACTCTTCTCTCACAATTTCTGTACTAACTTCATCATGCAATTTGTCTAAATCAATTTCTTTATTCAAAACTTTACATGTGGTTTCATAAACTCTAACATCTCTAAACCCTAAGCCTAAATTTCGTAAATCCTCTACACTAGCTTTTCCTAACTGTTCTGCTGTAGGAAAAGTGTAATATGTATTACCTTCCCACTCTATTTTATTTCCGAATCTCTTTGAAATTCTCTCAATAATCCCCTTTATTCTAGGAATATTATTATTTGCTGATATAATAAAAGAAATAATTGTCTCCCATAAGTCCTGATTTAATAATCGTATTCCATCACCATACAAAATACTTTTCTCCATATGTTCATCAATTTTTCTTAGCTTATTTTTTATACTCTCATAATCTCTTTCCATATCAAAATAATAATAAAACAATCTACTTAAATCATCTTCCCCAAAACTTTTTACAAACACATCTTTATCTATCGTTTTTATATTTATTACATTATTACCGACTACTCCTGTATAGCTACCATCTATATTTTCATTCCATCTAAAACATTGACCACACTCAAATATATGTGTTAAGTTAAATGATTTCACATTTTTAATTACTATGCTCTGCTCTTTCATATAAACCACTTTCCTTATTCCATTGTCATCATTTTTTCTATATCTTTATTATATAAAACTCCCCCCAATTTTTCAACAATATTATAACAATATATAAAATTTACCAACACCTATACTGCAAAAGACCAGAAAAAATGGAGGCCCTTATGCCTCCACAATTCTCACAATCTGCTGTTCAAGTTCTTTTATTCTCTCATTTAATTTCTCAATTTCTGCATCATTTGAATCTTCAGCTTGCAAATCTTCTTTTACAATTAACTCCATATTCTCTAATTCTTCCTTCAATGTCTGCATTCTATCCAATACCTGAAGACGCAAATACTTCTTATCATGATTCTTCTCAATTTTATCAACCATTTTTATAGTCTCATTCAAATCATATTTTTCTCCATAACTTGGAATAGTTACTGGAAGATTAGTATTTTCAATAATTTTCTGTTTCAACACCTTTTGTCCTTCTGGCTCTCCATGAACTAAAAATATATGTTGTGGTTTTTTTATAAATGAATATACAAAATTTAACAAGCCTTCTTGATCAGCATGTCCAGAATATCCCTCTATGTATTCAACTCTAGCATTTACAGCAATTTCTTCGCCGAAGATTTTTACTGTTTTTGCTCCGTCAACTATCTTTCTACCTAATGTTCCTGGTGCTTGATAACCAACAAATAATATAGTATTTCTTGGATTCCATATATTGTGTTTTAAATGATGTTTAATTCTTCCAACTTCACACATTCCACTAGCTGAAATTATTATTGAAGCCTCATCATCTTCATTTAATTCCTTTGATTCTTCTGCAGTTCTAGTAAATCTTAATCCTGGAAATTCTAATGGATTATCCCCACTTTTTATCAGTTTTTGTGTTTCTTCATCAAATAATTCCATATTCTCTTTAAATACTTCTGTTGCAGATATAGCAAGTGGACTATCAACATACACAGGAGTATGCATTAATATTTCATATTTTCTTAAAAATTCTTTATCATTTCTTTGTTCTTTCAAATTATTTAATTCATATAAAATTTCTTGTGTTCTTCCAACTGCAAAAGATGGTATAACAACTGTACCACCATTCCTTATAGTTTCAGATACTATATCAACAAATAATTCAGCTTTATTATCATTTCTCATATGATGTCTATCACCATAAGTTGATTCCATAACAAGAAAATCTGCATCTTCAATCATTGTAGGCTCAGATAGTAATGGAATATCATTATTTCCCAAATCACCTGTAAAAACGATTTTTTTATTTACTCCATCTTCTTTTATCCATATTTCTATTATAGCAGATCCCAACATATGTCCTGCATCATTAAATCTTACATGTATGTCATCATCAATTTCAATTAATTGATCATAATTAACGGGTTCAAATAATTCCAAAGACATTAAGGCTGTTTGAACATCATAAATTGGCTCTTTTATTTTTTCACCCTTTCTTTGTCTTTTTCTATTTTTCCATTCAGCCTCCATCTCTTGTATATGACCACTATCTGGAAGCATTATTGCACATAAATCACAAGTAGCTTTTGTTGCATATATTTTGTTTCTGTATCCATCCTTATATAATTTAGGAATTCTACCTGAGTGATCTATATGAGCATGTGTTAATAACATAAAATCTATTTCATCAGTATTGAATTGGAATTCTGCCTCATTTTCCAACTCATCTGCAGCTTGACCTTGAAATAGTCCACAATCTACTAAAAATTTTTTTCCAGCACCTTCTACCAAAAAGTTTGAACCAGTTACTGTTTTAGTTGCACCTAAAAAAGTAATATTCATATATTATCCTCCTATTTTAAATATTTTTACTTTTTTCTCTTTTTTATTAATATTCTCTTCATCAGGTGGAATTTCAAATATTTCTTTGCGTTCTATTACATTTGCATCATAATACTCTACCTCTATTTTACTATCGCTTAAAAATTTTATTTTTACCGCCAAATTATCTAACTTTATTATTTGCGTTTTAAACATATATTTAAGTACATCATAATTTAATTTTTTTGTTCTTAAACCAATGTCTATAACTTTATTTTCCACCATTTTATATATTAATGCTTTTGATGTTTCCTCAAATTCAGTCATAAGTTTTTCTTGTGAAATAACTTTTTTATTTTTACTATAAGGTATATTTGCATAATATCTTAATTCATTTGCTAAATTATATAAGTTCTTTTTATTTTCTTCTTTAATAATTTTTAATTTTTCACATTTTAAAAATAAATTTTGTAGTTTTACCAATTTATTTTGTATGTTTATTTTATCATTTTTCTCTTTTATTGAATCAAACAATTCTAAAATATCTTTGTATTCTTCAAAGTTTTTTAAGTATTCTTTAGGACTCAACAATTTATTGTTATCATCAATTTTTTTTAATAATTTATTTCTTTTTTTCTCTATAATATCAATAAAATCACTTATTGTATAACACTTTATTTTGCCTGCTTTTAAATTTTTTTGAAATACTTTTTGAGTTAAATTGACATCATTTAATACTATATCAATTTTTTGGATTTTCTTAATTATATTTGCGCTGTTTTTTGACTTATTATTAATATATTCTTTTCTGTTTTTTAATAAATCTACTTTCTTTCTAATAGCATTTTTATATTTCAAACACTTATCATGATTTTCCTTTGATAAATTATTATACATATCAATACTAATTTCAAATAAACATTCCAAAAATTCATGTCCACTTTCACCAAATTCCTTACTGTTATTTTTTAAAACATCCATTATATTGGGATTGTTTAAATTATTAAAAATAAACTCATGTCCAAATAAAATCAGCATATTTTGAAAAATCAAATTATATATTATATTTTCAGTATTTCCTATTTCATAATTCCATGACCAACCATTAAAATCCCTTATAGGTTCTGTGCTATTAATAGTATTTCCTTTAGTCAATAGATGATTTACACACATATTTAAGAAATCTTTTAGTCCATACTTTTCATCAGTTTCAAATTCTTCATTTAATTCATATATTGCATATAATAGAATGTTTTCATTAGGAAAACATTCTATTTCTCCTTTTTGTTTATCTACGGTATATTTATGATTTTTAGTACATTCTTGTGGTGATAAGATTGAAATTTTATTACATTTTAATTTTATTATATTTATATATTCTTCTATAAATTTATTCTTTGCTTCACTTTCTTTTTTTACCATTACATAATCTTTGTAAAAATTATCCAATTTATAGAAAATACTAAGGATTAAACTTTGTGCTTCTTCATCAAAATTTTTTCCTTCTAAAATTAATTCCAATTCATTCCTATAATCCTTTATATTAAATTTAGATAAAATCCTTTCTTTTTCACTCAATATAAAACTCTCCTTTAATATTACAGTTCAATAGCAAAATCTAGTACATATTTTTACTTACTTAATAAACACTTGTATATTAAACTATAACTGCTTATATCTTATTCATTTGTATCTGATGTTGACATTTTTAGTTCATTTAGTCGCTCTATTGTCATCAAAACTTGTCTTGGCTTGCTACCTTGATATCCAGAAATAATTCCTCTTTCCTCCAATTGATCTATGATTCTTCCTGCTCTAGCATAACCAACTTTAAATCTTCTTTGAATAAATGATGTTGATGCTTGTCCTGTTTCTACAACTACATCCATTGCTTCCATTAAAAGTGGATCTGTATCATCATCACCATCTTCTTCTGCTATTTCTTTATCAGATTTATTATTGTTTTCAATACTTTCTAGTATAGCTTCACTATAATTAGCTGTTCCATTTGCTTTAATAAAATCAACAATTTTTTCTACTTCTTCATCTGAAACAAAAGCACCTTGTATTCTTGTAGGCTTTGATGAACCTGCTGGTGCAAATAACATATCTCCTTTACCAAGTAATTTTTCTGCACCAACCATATCCAAAATAGTTCTTGAATCAACTTGTGATGAAACAGCAAATGCAATTCTTGATGGAACATTAGCCTTAATTAGACCTGTAATAACATCAACTGAAGGTCTTTGAGTTGCAATTACCAAATGCATTCCTGCAGCTCTTGCTTTTTGTGCTAGTCTACATATTGCATCTTCAACATCTTTTGCTGCAACCATCATTAAGTCTGCAAGCTCATCTATAATAACCACTATTTGTGGTAATTTACCACCTTCTCCATCCTTTTCCATAGCAGAGTTATATCCACTTAAATCTCTTACACCTTTAGTTGCAAATTTATTATACCTATCATCCATCTCTTGAACAGCCCAGGCAAGCGCTCCTGCAGCTTTTCTTGGATCTGTAACAACTGGAATTAACAGATGTGGAATTCCATTATATACAGAAAGTTCAACAACTTTTGGATCAATCATTACTAATTTTACTTCACTAGGTTTTGCATTATAAATTATACTTGTTATAATTGTGTTTATACATACACTTTTACCTGAACCAGTTGAACCAGCAATTAGAACATGGGGCATTTTTGCAATATCTGCTACTATTACTTTTCCTGCTACATCTTTTCCTAATGCAACACTTAGTTTTGATTTATTATTTGCAAATTCTTCAGTTTCTATTACATCTCTTAAATGTACAGCTTCTTTTTCTTTATTTGGCACTTCTATTCCGTACTGCCTGTTTGCCTGGAATTGGAGCTTCAATTCTTATAGTTTCAGCTGCCAGATTCAATGCAATATCATCAGCCAAATTTGCTATTTTGCTAACTCTTACACCTTCTGCTGGTTTCAACTCATATCTTGTTATAGCAGGTCCTACAGAAACATCTTCAACTTTAGCTGATACACCAAAACTGTATAATGTTTTTTGTAATTTTGCAGCTGTGTCTGTTAAGGCTCTTGCACCTGCTTTGTTTGCCTTTTTAGTATTTTTACTCAATAAATTTACAGGTGGGTATTCATAATGTTCATCTTCAACCACAACAGCATGTTCTAATTGTAAAACTTCCTTTTTATTATCTTGTTTCTTTTCTTCCTCTTGTTTAAATAAGTTTCCTTCTATATATTCTGGATCATCATTTATTTCGTGGCTTTCCTTTTTTTGAATACCTAATGGTACAATATCACTTTCATCATGCTTGTATTTTTTTAAATTTAAATCATCATTTCCGAAATTAATTTGTAATTGATTTACTTCTTCTGCTTGTCTTCTTTTTTCTTCTTTTTCTCTTAGTCTTCTTTCCCTCTTGGTTTCAACAATTTCTTTTACTGGCTGCGTTTTATTTAAATTGTTATCTTCATCTTCATATTTCTCTTTCCTTTGTCTTCTATCTTCAATAATACCAGCTATAAATTCAGTAGGTTTAAATCCAAACATGAATACAATAAATATTAAAGCTAGTCCTATAGCTAAAATAATAGTTCCAGGTATTCCCAATAACTTAATTAGCGGAAGTGAAATAAGAGTTCCAATAACTCCTCCACCTTGATTCCTTGTCCCTAAGAAAAATCCCCTTTCAATAACTGCTTGTGTACTTTCATTTATTGCTAAATTCTTAGTTATCGAAATCTCATATATACTCAGTACTGTACAAATACATGATAGTATAATACCATATTGAATTAATTTAGACATAACATAATCTTTATCATCATGAATCATATTTAATGCGACCGCAAAAAATCCTATTGGAACTATATACTTAACTATCCCAAATATTCCACCAAGTAAATTACTTAGATATTGTCCTACATATCCAGATTTAAAATATATTAAAACACCTGTTAATAAACCTGCAACTATTAAAATAACAACTGCAGTATCTATATCCATTTTTCTTTTTCTAGTTCTTGTTTGTTTTTGATTTTTCTTTTTTTTATTTGCCAATTCTATTCCTCCATTCTTCCAAAAACAATTATGTATAAACGTATTAAAAGGACGTTTCCCAAATGACATTTTTGCCCTTTTGGAAACGTCCTTGTGGACAAAAAGTAAAAATCGTCCTCATTATTTAATTTATATAATAAATACTATTTCCTATTTTAATTCTTTTCTATTATTTTGTATGATTTTTAATGCATCTTCTAGTGCAACCTCTAAACCTTGTAAAATATTATCAGCATAATCCTTTGTTCCCTTTGAAATTTCTCTTGACATTTCATTAGCAGTCTCAATAATTTCTGCTTTTTTCTCATATGCTTTTTTAGTAATTTCATTTTCGTTTATCATTGAAATTATTCTATTTTCTGCTTCTTTTACAATATCATCAGCTTCCTTTTGAGCTTCCACTAATATACGTTGTCTTTCTTCTTTAATCCATTTAGCCTGTTTTAACTCATCTGGTAATTTAATTCTAACCTCTTTTATTATTTCTAAAATTTCATCTTTATCAACAATACTTTTTCCTGAAAATGGTACTGTTTTACAGTTTTCTAATATGTCTTCTAATTCCTCTAATAATGTAAATATTTCCATAATTTAGCCCCTTTCAATTTAAAAATATGAGATTTGCTCTGCCATATTTTCTACAATCATTAATTTTCACATCTAAATTTTTTAAATTTTCAATTTCTCTATCTTTATCATCAGTTTCTATTATTATTATTCCATTTTGTTTAAGTAATTTCAAAGACAATATCATTTTAACTGAGTCAACAGCAATATCATCCTTATATGGCGGATCTATATAAATTATATCAAATGCTATATTTTTTTCAGATAAACTATATAGACATTTTTTGTAATCATTATTGATTATTTTAGCATTTGATTGTAATCTAGTCTTTTCCAAATTTTGATGTATCATACTTACCGCTTTATTTGATTTATCACATAAATAAGCTGTTTTACATCCTCGGCTTAAAAATTCAATTCCGATTGCTCCACTGCCAGCAAACAAATCTAAGACAACAGAGTCTTCAATTCTAGGTTGAATTATATTAAATAGAGATTCCTTAACTCTATCTAAAGTAGGTCTAGTTGACAAATCATCTATTGAATTTAATTTCGTTCCTCTAGCAGTTCCACTAATTACTCTCATAAAAACCTCGTATTTTAAAATTATACATATATATTTATATTATGTTTTTATTAATATGTCAATAAAATTAACACAATTGTAATATTCTCTTAATATTTTTGTAATAAAATTACAAATTTGTTACATTAGCTAGTGTTTTATGTCTTTTCATTTTTAAATAAATTTATAAAACTACAATAAAAACATTAATGTGCTTTCCTAACAAAAAACAGAGGTTCAGCAAACTTCTTCCTCTGTTTTTCATATGTATTAATTATCTTTTTTCATATCTTTTATTAATTCTAACTGTGATATTAAAAGTGATTCCATTTTTGCTTTATATATATCAAATTGTTTCTCAATTTCATCTTTCTCTTTTTGTTTCATAAATATAGATTGATTTAGAGCGTCCAAAGACATTTTAGCACTACCCTCAGCTTCTTTAATTATTTGCTCAGCTTGTTGCTTAGCAGAATTTTTAACTTCATCGGCTGCTGATTGAGCTATAACCAATGTGTTTTGAAGTGTGCTTTCTATAGTTTTATAATGTACTAGATCTTTCTCTAATTGAGCAATTTTTTTGTCCTTTTCTGAAATATCTCTACATTTTTGTTCATAGTCTAAAGTAAGTTCATCTAAAAACTGATCAACTTCCTCTACATCATAACCTTTAACCATTTTTCTGGAAAATTTTTTGTTTTCAATATCTAGTGGTGTAATCATACTATTCCCTCCATTTTTTTATGATTAATCATTTACATTATTATTTTTTAACCAAGAAACAGAAAGTTTACTTTTAATTTCTTCTCTTGCCATTTCATTTGTAATATCATAATTATAAGGTGCAATCAAAAATATTGAATTTGATACCTTTTGAATATGACCGTCTAAAGCATGTACAGCTCCACTGATAACATCAATTATTCTTCTTGCAATATCCTTATTAACATATTCTAGATTTACTATAACTGATTTTTTCTCCTTTAATAAATCACATATGTTTTCAGATTGTTCAAATGATGTTGGTTGAGATATCACCATTTTTATTTGTTGCATTTGTGGCATATTTACCACTTTATTGTTGTTACGTTTTCCAAAAAGTTTTTTCTCCTCAACATCTTCATTTTCTGTTTCATATTCATCAATTTCATATTCATTTTCGTCATCTGTATCTGCTGATGGGTCTACTCCAAATAAATCCCACACCTTATTCATTATAGCTCCTGACATAATATACCTCCTAAAAAATTACTCCTCATTTGTTAGCTTGTTAATAGTATCTAACTTTTTTCGTTTAATGTCAATAGTTTTTATTTTTTGTAATAAAAAATTAATATTTTTGTAACATTTTTGTAATATTAGTATTTTTTTATAATGATTTCATCATATATACTTATTGATTTTTTACTATCTAAAGTACTTATATCATACCCTTCTTCTTCTAACTCTTGTGTTGAATAGTTTTCAACTATTGAATACTTTTCGTTTTGCCTTAACACTCTTACTATTATTTTTTCCTCATAACCAGCCCTATTTCTTATTACATAAGCAAAATCACCTTCATACTGTATAGCATCATTTGGTATTTTTATTCCTGAATCACTCCACCAGATTATATCAAAAATAATCTTTCTATAATTAATTAAACTTTCAACTGAATCTGTTATTTCAAATACCAACAATACGCCATCATCACCCTCATCCTTTTTGGAAACAATTTCTGCAGAAATTTCTTCTGAATTCGGTAATCGTAATTTTATGATATCTCCTACTTGAGAATTTTTAGCTTCCTCTGTTTGTGTTGAACATGCGATATAGCTTTTAAAATTGTCAATTATCTTTGCACTTGAATTATTAATAGCAACTATTTGACTATTTTTCAAATTCAATGACTCTAAAAAGTTCTTACTTAAATAGCTAAAATCCTGAACTGTTAGCTTACTCTCCAGACCATCAACTCTATAAGATATAATTCCACTTTTATTTGCATATATATATTTAGAATTTGTATTTAACTGATTTTCATATTCACTTCTCTGCTGTATAAGTTGTTTTATATATGACCCATCAGGTGTCAAATCACCTGCGATTTTTGCTTTTTTTGTTATTGAACTACTAATATCCTTTTTATATTGTTCAACTTCCTGTATATTAGTGTTTTCATACACATTTCCTAGTTTTTCTTCTATTTGAGTTTCTAATAATTTTATATCTGTAGAAAATAATGTATTTTCACTTTTTAATGCCTCTTGTATTTGTGTATCTAATTTTTCTATTTTATCTTTTAAGTCATCTTCATTTTCCAAACAATACCTATATATAGGTTCACCTATAGCAACTTTTTTTCCTTCGGTTTTTAATTGAACAATATTTCCGTGTAGATAGCTCATTTTCTACTATTTGTTCATCCCTTAATATGTAACCAGTTACTGATTCTTCTTTATATATTTTCCCTTGTTCAACAATAAATGTTTCTGTTGGGTTGTTTAATAATTTTACTAATAAAAATATACAATATGCTAAGAAAATAAAAGCAAATATTAAAAGTATTTTAGTCTTAGTTTTTCTTTTTAAAGGTTTCTTTTTTATATTTTTCTCTTTATCATTATTTTTACTCACCTTTAACTCCCTTCAAAATAATATTTATATTATTTTGTATATCATTTAATCCATCAATCCATATTATTTCTTTGTTTTTTCTAAACCATGTCAACTGTCTTTTGGCATAATGTCTTGTTTCTTGTTTAATTTTTTCTACCATTTCCTCATATGTAATTTCTTTTTTTAAATATAATATAACTTCTTTATATCCTAACCCTTGAATTGCAGTGGGTAATTCTTTATATTTATTAATTAATGATTTTACTTCATCTACCAAACCATTTTCCAACATGATATCGACCCTTTTGTTGATTCTTTCATAAAGTTTTTGTCTTTCCATATCTATCGCAAACACAATATATTCATATGGATTTTCTTTTTCTTTAGATTTCTTTTCCTGTACAGTCTTTGTTTTACCTGTTGAATGATATATTTCAAGAACTCTAAAAATCCTTTTCTTATCATTTGGGCTTATTTTTTCCATAGCTAATGGATCAATTTCTAATGCATTTTTATATAAATATTCTAAGCCTTTTTCTTCTGCAATTTGTTCAAGTTCTTTCCTATATTTTAAATCTACTTCTATGTCATCATATTCTATACCTTGAACCAATGAATCAACATATAGCCCAGTTCCACCAACTACTATGGGAGTTTTTCCTTTTTTTAAAATCTCCTCTATTGCATTCAATGCATCTTTTTTATAATTAGCAACACTATATCTCTTAGTAGGAGATACCGTATCTATCAAGAAATGTTTTATTCCATCCATTTCTTCATAAGTAGGTTTTGCAGTACCAATATCCATATCTTTATATATCTGCATCGAATCTGCTGAAACAATTTCCCCATTTATAGTTTTAGCTAGTTGTATTGATAATGCTGTTTTTCCCGAAGCTGTCGGTCCACATATCACAATTATTTTAGGTTTTTCCATCCATTTCCCCTACCTTCTAGAGAATTTTCTTTCTATATCATATTTAGACATTCTAATAGCAGTTGGCGTGCCTTGTGGGCTTACAAAAGGCTGTGGTAATGCAAGTAATTGTATCATTAAGTCATCAACCTCTTTTGCTGTTAAAGCCATTTTAGCTTTTTCTGCTACTTTTCGTGATATAGTTTCAATAAGCTTTTCTTCAATTTCATGTTTGGCTGTTCTTGCCACAGTGTTTACTGCATTTAAAATTTCTAAGAATAATTGTCTTGTATCTAAATCTATACAAATGCTTGGAACACCACTTAATTTAACTGTATTCTCACCAAATTCTTCTAAATCAAATCCTGCATTTCTAAACAAATACATGGTATCCTTGGCTATTCCCATCTCCCTAGAAGTTAAATTTATAATATCAGGCAATAACATTAATTGTGAATCTTTATCTGTATCACTATAATAGTTTTTCTTTACCTTTTCATAGATAATTCTTTCATTCGCAGCTTGTTGATTTATAATATACATTTCTCTTTCATATTCAATAATTATGTTATTTTCAAATACAATGCCAATAAATTTGTAAGCAGGTCTACTATATACACTAGAATTAGTAAATAGTGAAAATTTCTCAACTGTTTTTAAATCTTCTTGTTTTACTGCATAACCTTTATCCATTTTTTCTTCAACCTTATTTTTGCTAGATATGGTTGTTCCAAACATTTTTGCATACATTTCTTCAAAATTCATGCTAGATTCTTTATCTTTTTCTGTATTATTAGTATTATCAACTTTTTCAATATTGTTTTCACTACTTACATTTTTTTGAACTTTATTATCATCTTGTAAAGTGCTATATATTGCTGTATTTTGAATAGAATCTTCTTTTATTATATCTTGTTTTTTATCACCTTCTGATTCTGAACCTTCCTCTGCTATATTTGATTTATTGTTGATTTCCATTTCATTTAATAAATTATAATTGTCTATTGCACTTTTTAGTATTTGTCCATTATCCAATTTATCCATACTATTATTTGGTTCATTCACATTATCAATATCAGATTCTTCTTTACTATTATTATCTAGATTTTCAGCTTGTGGTACATTTGATTTCAAGTTCAATTTTTCTAAGTTTTCCTCTAACTCCTTAACTAATCTTTCTAAATTCGTGTTTCCTTTAAATTCATCACTGTTAAGTCCAAGATTTTTAGCAGTAATATTATCATTTTTTTCAAATCTTTTTAATTCAATTGCACCATCTTCTTTTACAATAATATTATCATATTGCTGTTCTTTAGTATATTCAGTCTCATTTTCTTGAGTATTATTTTCAATATTATTTTCAACATTATTTTCTATTTGAGTTCCTGTAATCTCATTGTTACTATTTTCAATATTGTGCAATATTGCATCATGTTCCTTTTGTAATTTATCTCTATATAATTGTTCTACTAAATTATCATCTCCTGTTGTAAACTCGTTTTTAGGATTACTTAAAATGTTTTTGAAAAAGCCTCCAATTCCTTTATTTTCGCTATTTACATTCTCCAAGTGATAATTTTTATTGTCTTCACTATTATCCTTATTAACATAATTATTATCTTCGTTTTGTTTATCTGTTTTTTCAATTTTATTCATATAATCATTGCTATACATATTTTCACCAATTATTGTTCTATTATTTTGACTAGCAATATCACCTTTTAATAAAGCTTCTTTTATTGCATGATATACCAACTTAAAAATCTTATTTTCTTCTTGAAAACGAACTTCTAATTTAGCAGGATGTACATTTACATCTAATTTATGAGGATCCATTTCAATATTTAAAATTAAGAAACCAAATTTACCTATTCCTAAACATCCCTTAAATCCCTGTTCAGCAGCACTTG
>CANRGM010000019.1 GCA_947630155.1 uncultured Clostridia bacterium | reverse complement strand
GGAGCGGGTAGCGGGAATCGAACCCGCGCTATCAGGTCGGAAGCATGACATTCTACCACTAAATTATACCCGCATATGTAATTGAAAGATGCTAACTATTTAAGTATACCATTTTTTTGAAAAATTACAATACTAATATAAAACTTTGTATAATTCTATTAAAAATTTTATAAAATATAATTATTTATATCAAGTATAATTATTGAATTAAAAATAAAATAGCTTATGAAACTACTACAGTTCATAAGCTGTTCTAATTTGGAGCAGGTAGAGGGAATCGAACCCTCGTCATCAGCTTGGAAGGCTGAGGTAATAGCCATTATACGACACCTGCATAAATGAAAATTTCTTAACACATTTCTTATTATAAACATTTAATTTAGATTTGTCAACTGTTTTTTATAAATTTTTTATCTAACTGCAAAAGTAGTTGAAAATTATGATAAAAAAGTAAGCAAATGATATAATTTTATTATCACCTAATATATTAAGTTGCATATGATAATTTGAAGGAGGGGTTATAATGTATTCAAATTATGATATGTATAATCAATATTATGGTTTTAATGATTATAATTACAGAATGAGTGAACAAATGAATGTGTATAGTGATGAACTTCTTACTTTAAATCAGGCAATTAATCAGATTAGGAAATCTGTTGGTAATGAGAGATCTGATGAGTTATTTTATGATGCTATTATAGAAAAAGCACCAACAGAAAAAGAAAAGGACATAATTAGAAGTATTAGGGATGATGAGAAAAAACATAATCAGATATTAAGGGAACTTTATTTTGAATTTACTGGTCAGGTTATACCACCTGATGTATCAGCTGAAACAGTTGATAGGCAATTAAGCTACAAGGATATGTTGGAAAAGGCATTATTTGGAGAGTTGGATGCAGTAGTTAGATATAGAAGAATAATGGGAACAATGCCAAGTGGTAAAAGTTATACATTACTTATGTCTATTATGACTGATGAGATAAAACATGCTAATAAGTATAATTTTTTAATACAAGGTGCGGATAAGTAAATATAGCGCTTTTGCATATACCTGAACTGTAACACTGCAACAGAATATACCTAAAATTCTTTTAAAGTAGTTGACTTTCATTATAAAAAGTGTATAATAATAAGTGTAATAAAAAAGACAAAAATGAGACAAAGTAAAATAAAATGCTATCTTAAGAGAGGATTGGTCAATTGGGCTGAAAGCCAATCTAGAAGAGCGTATTTGAAAAACTACCCCATTGTTGCTAGTGAAAAAGCTAGACGTGTTACTTGCGTTAAAGGTATGAATTAAGTGAAAAATAGGATGGAACCGTGTTTATATAAAAATAATTTAAGCACTCCTATAAATGTAAAGGTATTTTGCATTTATAGGAGTGCTTTTTTAGTGAAACAAGACTTAAGGAATATAATCTTATGGAAATTAAATAATTAAGTAACTTCTAAAAAATGCAGAAAAAAATTCGAAAGTAGTTTTCGGATTATAAGACCAATATTAGTTCGTAATAAAGTAAAGGAGGAGTTTTTATGATTAAAATTGAATTAAAGGATGGCTCTGTAAAGGAAGTGGAGTCAGGATTAAGCATCTTAGAAATTGCTAAAAGTATAAGTGAAGGTTTGGCAAGAGTTGCAACTGCTGGAAAAGTCAATGGCGAAGTAAAAGATTTAAGAACAATAATAAATGAAGATTGCAAGCTAGAAATATTAACATTTGAGAGTGATATAGATGGAAAAAAAGCTTATTGGCATACAACATCACATATAATGGCACAAGCAATAAAAAGATTATTTCCAAATGCAAAACTTGCGATAGGTCCAGCAATTGATGAGGGATTCTATTACGATTTTGATGTTGAAAATCCTTTTACAGATGAAGATAAAGCTAAAATTGAAGAAGAAATGAAAAAAATAATTAAAGAGGATTTACCAATAGAAAGATTCTCACTTCCAAAGAGTGAAGCCTTAGAATTAATGAAAGATGAGCCATATAAACAAGAATTAATTAATGATTTGGCTGAAGGAGAGGAAATAAGTTTTTATAAACAAGGAGATTTTACAGATTTATGCGCTGGGCCACATTTAATGAGTACAGGAAAGATTAAAGCTGTAAAGATTTTAAGTTCTTCTGGTGCATATTGGAGAGGTAGTGAAAAGAATAAAATGCTTCAAAGAATATATGCAATTTCTTTTCCAAAAGCTAGTCAATTAGAAGAACATTTACAATTTTTAGAAGAGGCTAAACAAAGAGATCATAGAAAAATAGGTAAAGAGTTAAAATTATTTATGACTCATAAATTAGTAGGCTCAGGACTTCCTATGTATTTACCAAATGGGGCTACAATAAGAAGAATTTTGGAAAGATATATTCAAGATAAAGAGTTGGCTCTTGGATATCAACATGTATATACACCATCATTGGCTAATGTGGAGTTATATAAAACAAGTGGACATTGGGATCATTATAAAGATGATATGTTTCCAGTAATGAAAATGGATGAGGAAGAAATGGTTTTAAGACCTATGAATTGTCCACATCATATGTTGATTTATAAGAGTGAATTGCGTTCTTATAGAGATCTTCCAATTAAAATTGGAGAACTTGCACATGATTTTAGATATGAAAATAGTGGCGCAGTTTGCGGGTTAGAAAGAGTTCGCCAAATGTGCCAAAATGATGCTCATCTTTTTGTAAGACCTGATCAGATAAAAGATGAAGTTGGAAAAGTTTTAAAATTAATAGTTGAAGTTTATCAAAAAGATTTTGGGTTCCCAGCATCTGCATTTAAGTATAGATTATCTTTAAGAGATAAAAATAATGTAGAAAAATATATAGATAATGATGAGATGTGGGAGACAGCTGAAAGTCAGTTAAGAGCAATTTTGAAAGAGCTAAATATAGACTTCTATGAGGCAGAAGGTGAAGCAGCTTTTTATGGGCCAAAAATTGATATTCAAATAAAAACTGCGTTAAATCATGATGTTACAATTCCAACATGTCAATTAGATTTTGCTTTACCTGAAAGATTTGATTTAACTTATGTTGGAGAAGATGGTAAAGAACATAGACCAGTTGTAATTCATAGAGCAATTCTTGGTTCTTCAGATAGATTTATGTCTTTCTTGATTGAAGAAACTAAGGGAAATTTTCCTACTTGGCTTTCACCAGTTCAGGTTAAAGTTATGACTATTACGGATAATCAACTTGAGTATGCTAATGAAGTTGTAGATAAGTTGAGAAGAAATCATATTAGGGTTGAGTTAGATGATAGGAATGAAAAGATTGGGTATAAAATTCGTGAGGCTCAGCTTGAGAAGGTTCCGTATATGTTGGTTATTGGGGATAAGGAAGTTCAAGCTGGTACTGTGGGTGTTCGCTCTAGAAAAGATGGGGATGTTGGTGCTGTTTTGGTGGATGAGTTTGTTGATGATATAAAGAGTGAGATTGAAAATTTTATTGGTTAGAATTAGAAAAACACATTTTTAGGAATGTGTTTTTTTGGTGCTTTTGCAGGGGGCCGTCAAAAAACTCAGTATGAGTATGGCGGTGGATATATATTGTTTTGAAAATGCTTCCCAACAGCGCACAGAGAGTAATAATTCCTGAGTGAGATAGTCGAATTGGTGTATGGCAGTGGGGAAGAATAGAGACGTTTTGGTTTTTGTGGTGGTTTGGGGAATTATAACTCTCTGTAGCTAGCCGGTCCCCACTTAAGCCGCATTTTCAAAACAATATATATCCACCGCCATACTCATACTGAGTTTTTTGACTACTCTGTGGTTTTTTTGTGTTAGATAGTGTGGATTTAGTTAATAAAATTGGGTAATGTATTGTTTGGAAGGAAAAAATATTGTATAATACATGTGATTAGTGAATTTTAATTTTTTTAGGAAAGTGGAAATTAGTTATGGGAAATATTGTATTATTAGATGAGTTAACTATTAATAAAATTGCAGCTGGGGAGGTTATAGAAAGACCGGCAAATGTTGTGAAAGAATTAGTAGAAAACTCAATTGATGCGGGGAGTAAAAATATTGTTGTAGAAGTAAAAAATGGAGGAAAAACATTTATACGTGTATCAGATAATGGAAAAGGGATAGAGTTAGATGATATGCCAATTGCTTTAGAAAGACATGCTACGAGTAAAATAAGGCAAATAGAGGATTTGGAAAAAACGTATACTATGGGGTTCAGAGGAGAGGCTTTGGCTAGTATTGTGGCAATTTCAAGAGTAACTATTGTGTCTAAAACAGCTGAGATGTCAGCAGGAGTAAAACTTGTGGCAGAAGCAGGAGATATAATTAGTCAGGAGGAAGTTGGTAGTCAAGTAGGTACCACAATAACTGTTGAAAATTTATTTTTTAATACGCCAGTTAGATATAAATTTCTTAAGCAGGATGCTACAGAGTTTAGATATATTAAAGAGTTGGTACAAAAAATAGCATTATCTAACTTAGATGTAGCTATAAAACTTATAAATGATGGGAAAAATGTATTTCAGTCAAGCGGGAATGGAAATATAAAAGATATAGTATATACATTATATGGAAAAGAAGTAAAAGATAATTTAATTGAAGTTGATTATAAAGAAGGTGATGTAAGAGTAACAGGTGTTGTAGGTAATACTCTTATGGCAAAAGATACAAGGAAAGATCAAATTTTATTTTTGAATAAAAGAAATATAAAAAATCAAATGCTTACCAATAGTGCAGATCAAGCATTTAAAGGTGGTACTGGTATAGGCAAATACGGTTTTTTCATTTTGAATATGGAAATGCCAGCTGATTATTATGATGTAAATGTTCATCCAACAAAAATGGAGGTAAGATTTAAAGATGAGCAAACATTATATAAGATAATGTATCATGCTATTAAAGGTGCTCTGTTAAATAAAGAATTTCTTGGAAATAATGAGATTGAAAATAATAAAGAAACATATATTGAAAATGAATTTGAATTCTTAACCAATCATTATAATACTGATAAACAAGTTGATAAGCCTTCAAAATTACAGAAGGTTGAATTAATTAATAGAGATAGCATTCGAAATGTTAATTATAAATATTCAGGAATTTTATTTAGAACATATATAACAGTAGAAATTGATAATGAATTATTTTTAATTGATCAACATGCAGCTCATGAAAGAGTGCTTTATGAACAGATTAAAGAAAATTATAAAAATAACATTAAGAACAATAGCCAGTTAATGCTAGTTCCAGAGGTCGTGAATCTTACACATAAAGAAATGGAGTTTATTCAAAATAATATTGAGCTATTTCAAAATTATGGATTTGATATTGAAATTTTTGGCGATAACAGCGTTAAAATTAATGGAATACCAGATATTGAATATAAAATAAAAATTGATACTAAAAATATTTTTATGGATATATTGGATGAAATGATTACAAAAGAAAGAACTACTATAAAGGATATAGAAGAAAGATTTATTGCAACAGTTGCTTGTAAGGCTGCTGTTAAGGCAAATATGGATTTGGGTGAGGATGAAGTTCATAAATTGCTTGATAGATTGCTTAAATTAAAAAATCCTTATACCTGTCCGCATGGAAGACCAACAACAGTTAAGCTTGGCCATATGGAAAATGGTCAGCTTAAGAGTTAGTGTATTTTGTTGTGATAAGCTATATAGAAAGAGGTAAAATTATGAATCAATTTTCAAGAACAGAATTAATAATAGGTAAAGATGGGGTAGAAAAACTAAATAATTCAAAGGTTGCTATTTTTGGTATAGGTGGAGTTGGCTCTTATGTGGTGGAAGGACTTGTAAGAGCTGGAGTTCAAAACTTTATTCTAATTGATGATGATAAGGTATGTTTAACAAATTTGAATAGGCAGATAATTGCAACAAGAAAAACTATTGGAAAGCAAAAAGTTGAAGTAGCAAAAGAAAGAATCTTAGAAATAAATCCAAATGCAAATGTTGAAATTTATCAAGAATTTTTTATGCCTGATAGTCCTGAAATATTGGATAATACTGTAGATTACATAGTAGATAGTGTAGATACTGTAACTGCAAAGATTGAACTGGTAATGAGAGCTAATAAATTAAATATTCCAATTATTTCAAGTATGGGAACTGGTAATAAATTAGATCCTACTAAATTTGAGGTTACCGATATTTATAAAACAAGTATATGTCCACTTGCTAAGGTTATGAGAAAAGAGTTAAGAGCAAGAGGAATACAAAAATTAAAAGTAGTTTATTCTAAAGAAGAACCAATAAAACCTATGGAAACAGAAGAGATTAGTTGTAAGAATAATTGTGTATGTCCTCCAGGAACTAAAAGAAAGTGTACTGCTAGAAATCAGGTTCCAGGAAGTATTTCATTTGTACCATCAGTAGCCGGATTAATTATTGCTGGAGAGGTTATTAAAGATATTATTAATACCAATAACAAAAAAATGACCACCTAGACTAGTGACATTTTTTCATTTTTGTGGTTTAATATACAAAGCATGATATAAAGGAGAGATTAGAAAATGAATGATAATTCAACAATATCTAATATTAAAGATATGTTATATAAAAGTGGAGAAAAATATGCTGATAGACCAGCATATGAAATAAATAACAATATAGTTACACATAAAGAGTTTAGAGATAAAGTAAATTATTTAGGTACAGCATTAATGAATATGGGATTAAAAGGTAAAAGAATAGCTGTAATAGGTCAAAATAGCTTTAATTGGGAAATGGCGTATTTATCAATAGTATGTGGAACAGGGGCTGTTGTTCCATTAGATAAAACACTACCAGAAAATGAGTTAGAGAATTTGGTTAAAAGATCAGAGGTAAATGCTATATTTTTTGATGAAAAATATGAAGATATAATTAAAAATATTAGTCAAAAAGATGATAATAATTTGCAAATATTAATTTCTATGGGAGAAGTAAAAAATAAAGAAAGTGTATATAGTCAAAGCAAATTATTGGAAAAAGGAAAAGAACTTATTAATAATGGTAATAGAGATTTTATAGATAGTAATATAGATGAAAATGCAATGAATATATTACTATTTACATCAGGTACAACTTCAAAGTCAAAAGCAGTAATGTTATCTCATAAAAATATATGTTCAAATTTAATGTCTATAAATGATAGATTAAAAATAAATGAAAATGATACTTTCCTTTCAGTATTACCGCTACATCATGTTTTTGAATGTACAGTAGGATTTTTATATCCACTTTACACTGGGTCAAAAATTGTTTTTGGAAGAGGTCTAAGACATATCACTGAAGATTTAAAGGCAAATAAAATATCAGTATTGTTATGTGTTCCAGCAGTTTATGAAAATATATATAAAAACATTAGAAAGAAATTTGAAAAAGAAGGAAATTTGGAATTATTAAAATCTATGGAAGCAAAAGCTGAAAATTGCCCAATGAATGAAAGAAAAGAAATGTTTAAGCAAATACATGAAAGTTTATCTACTAACACAAAAATTCTAGTTAGTGGTGCAGCAGCTCTTGATCCAGAGGTTGAAAAAGGATTCAGACTTTGGGGATTTAACATGGTTCAAGGTTATGGATTAACAGAAACATCTCCAGTAATTGCAGTAGGTTCAGAAGATAATTACAAACCATCTTCAATAGGAAGTGCTTTAAATGGAATAAAAGCTAAGATAATTAATCCTAATCAAGATGGAATTGGAGAACTAGCAGTTAAAGGAGACAGCATAATGCTTGGTTACTTAAATGATGAAGTAGCAACACAAAAAGTGTTTAATGATGGTTGGTTCTTAACTGGTGACTTAGCTACAATAGATGAAGATGGATACATATTTATTTGTGGAAGAAAGAAAAGTGTAATTGTATTAAAAAACGGTAAAAACATTTTCCCAGAGGAAATGGAAAAACTGGTAAATAAAATAGATGGTGTAAAAGAGTCTTTTGTATTTGGGAAAATAACTAATAGGACAAAAGATGATATTAGATTAAATGTTGAAATCGTATATGACAAAGATGAAGTCCAAAACACATATAATGTAAATACACTTGATGAAATTTATAAAACATTTCATCAAAAAATTAAGGAAGTAAATAGTTTGATGCCTAGTTATAAGGCTATTAGAGGAATTGTTTTTTCTGAAGAGCCATTAATAAAAACATCAACTAATAAAATAAAAAGGGATGAAAATATTGCGAGAATTAACACCATTTCAGTTTAATGCAAACTTACAGAATTTAGAAACAAAGGTATTAGGGAAACATTATATTTATTACAAGGAAATTGATTCTACACAAAAAGAAGTATGGAGAAGAATTGATAGCAATGAAATTGTAGATGGTATGCTTATAAGAACAGAAAAACAAACAGATGGAATAGGAACTCATGGAAGAACATGGTATACAAGAGAAAAAAATATTGCCTTTTCTTTTTATATGAAATTAAATTGCAAAGTGAGTAGAATTGATGGACTTACAATTCAAATAGCTGAAACAATAGCAGATATTATAAAAGAAAGATATAACATTTTGCTTGAGATTAAACCGCCAAACGATTTATATGTTAATGGGAAAAAAATAGGTGGAATTTTAACGCAAACAAGACTTAGTGGAGATAATGTTAAATTTTTAGTTGTTGGAATAGGAATAAATAATTCTCAAATTAATTTTGAAAAGGAAATAGAAAATATAGCAACATCATTCAAAAAAGAATTTGGAATTGTAATAGATATAGAAAGCTTTTTAACTGAATTTTGTAATAAGATAGAACAGGTAATTTTAAAAAGAATAGAGGGTTAGATAAAAATGAAAATAGGATTTTTATTTCCAGGTCAAGGCTCACAATTTGTAGGTATGGGGAAAGATTTATATGAAAAATATGAATGTTTTAAAGACATATATGACAATGTTAAAAATATAACTGGTATTGATGTGGCTGGAATTTCATTTGAGGGATTAGATGATAAGCTAGATAAAACTAAATATACTCAAATTTGTATATTAACAATGAGTTTAGGCATTTTAGAAATATTAAAACAAAATAATATACAAGCTGAGGTATCAGCAGGATTAAGCCTTGGTGAATATTCTGCACTAATTTATAGTAATTTATTAGACTTTGAAGATGGTGTAAAACTGGTTAAAAATAGAGGAGAATATATGCAAGACTTAGCTCCAGAAGGAAATTGGTCTATGGCAGCCATTATAGGTTTAGATGATGAAAAGGTTGAAACTGCTTGTAATAATGCAAGTTCAGGTTTTGTAGTTCCAGTAAATTATAATTGTGTAGGTCAAGTTGTAATTTCTGGAGAAGCAAGTGCAGTAGAAGAAGCTGGAAAAATTGCTAAAGAATTAGGTGCAAAATTAGTAAAAACACTAAATACATCAGGACCATTTCATACTGAAAAATTGATGGAAAGTGCAAAATGTTTAAGAAATGACTTAGATAAAACAAATTATAAGAAATTTACTTCAAAAGTTGTAAAAAATATTGATGGAACTTTTTATAAAGATGAAGACAATTATCCAGAAATACTTACAAAACATATAATTAGCCCAGTTAGATTTTCAAAATCAATAGAAACAATGTTAAATGATGGAGTGGATACATTTATTGAAATTGGTCCAGGCAAAACATTATCTGGTTTTGTAAAAAGAATGTCAAAAGATAAACAAGTAAACATTTTAAATATTGGTGATGTTGAAAGTTTAGAAAAAACTATAAATTTTGTAAAGGAGAACAAAGATGAGTAAAGTAGCAGTAATTACAGGTGCAACTAGAGGAATTGGGAAGGCAATTGCACTAAATTTGGCTAAGCAAGGGTATGATATAGCAATTAATTATAGAAGTGAGAATGATGATTTAGAAACTATAAAAAAAGAAATAAATGAAATAGGAAGAAGAATTTTCACATATAAATGTGATGTTTCAGATTTTGAAAATAGTGAAAATTTTGTAAAAGGTGTAATTGAAGAATTTGGAGAAATTGATGTTCTTGTTAATAATGCTGGTATTACAAAAGATGGATTATTAATGAGAATGAAAAAAGAAGATTTTGAAAGTGTTGTTGATGTTAATCTAGTTGGAACCTTTAATATTACGAGAAATGTAATTCCATATATGATAAAAGCTAAAAAAGGTAAAATAGTAAACATTTCTTCTGTTGTAGGTATTTCAGGAAATGCAGGTCAAACAAATTATTCAGCATCAAAGGCTGGAATAATAGGATTTACAAAAAGTTTAGCAAAAGAGGTTGCAAGCAGAAATATAACTGTAAATGCTATTGCACCAGGTTTTATACAAACTCAAATGACAGATGTATTAAAAGATGAAGTAAAAGAAGAAATACTAAAACAAATACCATTAAAAAGATTTGGAAAAGCAGAAGATGTTGCAAATGTAGTTAAATTCTTGGTATCAGAAGAAAGTTCATATATTACAGGTCAAGTTATAAATATTGATGGCGGAATGCTAATGTAGGGGGGATAAAATTGAAAAGAGTTGTTATTACAGGAATGGGATTAATTTCACCAATTGGAAATACAGTAGAGGAATCTTGGGAAGGAATAAAAAATAAAAAATGTGGAATAGACAATATAACATTTTTTGATTCTACAAATTTTAAAACAAAATTAGCTGCAGAAGTTAAAGATTTTAATCTTGAGGATTATTTTGATAGTAAAATGATTAAAAGAACAGATAGATCTTCATTACTAGCTGTAGCTTGTGCTAGAGATGCTATAAAAGATAGTGGAATAAATAAAGAAAATACTGATTTCGACAGATTAGGTGTTTATGTAAGTACTGGTATAGGAGGACTTACAACCATTCAAGAGCAATGTGGAGTTTTCTATTCTAAAGGTAATAAAAGAGTTTCACCTCTATTTATTCCAATGGGAATAGTAAATATGCCTGCCGGTAATATATCAATAGATTTGGAAGCAAAGGGAGAATCTATTTCAATTGTATCAGCATGTGCATCATCTACTCATGCAATTGGTGAAGCATATAGAAATATTAAATTAGGATTGGAAGATGCAATACTTGCAGGTGGTACAGAAGCTGCTATTTGTGAAGTTGGTATTGCAGGTTTTGAAAATATGAAAGCATTGTCTGATGCTACAGATAAAACAAGAGCATCTATTCCTTTTGACAAAGAAAGAAATGGATTTGTAATGGGAGAAGGCGCAGGAGTAGTTGTGTTAGAGGAATTGGAGCATGCTAAAAAAAGAAATGCACATATATATGCGGAAGTTATTGGGTATGGTGCTACATCTGATGGCTATCATATTACATCACCTGATCCTGAGGGAACAGGTGCAGTAAGAGCTATGATGAGAGCTATGGATGATGCTGGAATTCAACCAAAAGATATAGATTATATTAATGCACATGGTACTTCTACTCATTTGAATGATTCGACAGAAACTGTTGCTATAAAAAAGGCTTTTGGTGAGTTCGCGGATAATGTTTTAGTTAGTTCTACAAAAAGTAATACTGGACATTTATTGGGAGCCGCAGGAGTAGCAGAGGCTATTTTCTGTGTAAAGGCTATTCAAGATGGAATTGTGCCTCCTACAATTAATTATAAGGTTAAAGATGAAGAGTGTGATTTGAATTTAGTTACTAATGAAATTTTAGAAAAGGATTTGAATGTGGTTATGTCAAATTCACTTGGATTTGGTGGACATAATGCAAGTGTGATTTTGAAGAAATTTTCTGAATAGAAGTGTTTTGGTGTTTATGAGGGTTTATATTTAATTAGTATTTTTTAGAGAGAAAGGTGAGAATTATGGATTATGATAATATTAAGAAGTTGATTGATGATATGGGTTGTTCTAAGTTATCTGCTTTAGATATTGAGTTCCCTGATGGTACTAAGATAAGCATGAAAAAGGATTGCACAGAAAATCAAGGCTTAGAGAGTAAAAATTGCGTTGTTGTAAAACAGACTGATGAAATTGTTGTAAGTGAGGATAATGTAGAAAATATTTCTGAGGAGCAAGAATATAAATATATTAAATCACCAATGGTAGGAACTTTCTATTCTAAACCATGTCCTAATGAAAAGAGTTTTGTGGAGGTTGGTCAAAGTATTACAAAGGGTTGTACCACTTGTATTATTGAGGCTATGAAGCTAATGAATGAGATTGAATCTGAATTTGATGGGGTTGTTGTGGAAGTTTTGAAAAAAGATGGTGAACCTGTAGAGTTTGGTGAAAATTTAATAAAATTAAAGTAAGAGGTATAAAAATATGTTAGATAAAGAAGGAATAAAAAAAATAATTCCTCAAAGAGAGCCTTTTTTAATGGTTGATGAGGTCGAAAGTTTTAATCCAGGGGAATTTGCAATTTGTTATAAAAATGTAGATGAAAATGAGTATTATTTTAAAGGACATTTTCCTGGAAATCCTATAATGCCTGGTGTTTTGATTACAGAAAGTTTGGCACAAGCAGGAGCAATTGCAATACTTTCTTTAGAGGAGAACAAGTCTAAAAATGCTTTGTTTGCTGGAATTGATAAGATGAAGTTTAAAAGAATGGTTAAACCTGGAGATAGATTAAAACTTGAAGTTAGAATTATTAAGCAAAAAGGACCAATTGGTATTGGAGAGGCAATAGCAAGTGTAGATGGAGAACTTGTTGCAAAGGGTGAACTTACATTTGCATTGGTTGATAATAAATAAAGAAGGGGTTATTGATGAATAAATTATTAATAGCGAATAGAGGAGAAATTGCAGTAAGAATTATAAGAGCATGCAAGGAAATGAATATTAAAACTGTAGCTGTTTATTCTACAGCTGATAAGGATTCTTTACATACAAGACTTGCAGATGAGGCAATTTGTATTGGTGAAGCTCCATCACAAAAAAGTTATTTGAATATAAAGAATATTATTGAAGCAGCAAATATTACAGGAAGTGATAGTATTCATCCTGGTTTTGGCTTTTTATCTGAAAACTCAAAATTTGCCAAAATATGTGAGGAATCTAATATTAAATTTATAGGCCCAAAGGCAGAGGTTATAGATATTTTAGGCAATAAATCACATGCTAAAGAACTTATGAAAAAATGTGGTATTCCAGTAATACCAGGATCTGATGGTAGTGTTGAGAGCTTGGAAAAAGCTAAAAAGATTTCAAAAAAAATAGGATACCCAGTTATGATAAAGGCCTCAAGTGGTGGCGGAGGAAAGGGTATAAGAGTTGTTTATAATGAGGAAGAACTTGAAAAAAATTATATTTTAGTCAAACAAGAAGCTAAGATTTCTTTTAATGATGATGAAATTTATATTGAGAAATATATAGAAAATCCTAGACACGTTGAAATTCAGATTTTGGCAGATGAGTTTGGTAATGTCATTCATTTAGGTGAAAGAGATTGTACTATTCAGAGAAATCATCAGAAAATAATTGAGGAAACACCTTCAATGGCTATTGATGAAAAGATTAGAAGTAAAATGGGTGAAACTGCAATCAAAGTTGCAAAAGCTGCAAATTATACAAGTTTAGGAACAGTTGAATTCTTGATTGATAAAAATAAGAAATTTTATTTTATGGAAATGAATACTAGAATTCAAGTTGAACATCCAATTACAGAGCTAAGAACAAATATAGATTTAGTAAAGGAACAAATAAAGATTGCGGCTAATGAAAGATTGAAAATTAGTCAAAAAGATGTAAGTTTTCAGAATTATGTTATTGAATGTAGAATAAATGCAGAAGATCCTTATAAAAACTTTAGACCTTGTCCTCGGTAAAATTACAGGTTTGAATTTACCTGGTGGAAACGGTATTAGAATTGATACTGGGATATATGAGGGATATACTATTCCTAGTTATTATGATTCTATGATTGCTAAATTGATTGCTTATGGGACTAGTAGAAATGAGGCTATTGCAAAGTTGAAAAGGGCTTTAGAAGAGTTTGTTATTGAAGGTGTGGATACTAATATTGATTTTATTTTTGAGATTATTAGAAATCCAGATTTTATTAGAGGAAATTATGATACCTCTTTTGTGGAGGAAAAGTTGCATAAGGGGTGTTGAGTTATTGTGCAGGATTGAATTGGAATTTTGTGTAAGAGATGAGGGAAAATAAAATGATTGTGGATAAAATAAAAAAGAGACAAGTGGTTCAGACAAATAAGAAATCTAGAATTGATATTCCAATTGGTAAATGGACTAGATGTGATAAGTGTAAGAATATAATTTATAAAGAAGAACTTCGTGAGAATTTGAGTATTTGTCCATATTGTGGAAATTATTTTAAGTTACATATTAATAGAAGGTTAGATCAGATATTAGATAAGGATTCATATAAGAGATTTGATTTTGAAGTAGAGACTAAAAATCCTTTGGAGTTAGATGATTATCCAAAAAAAATTGAGACTTTGAGGCAAAAAACTAATATTTTGGAGGCTGTGTCTATAGGAACTGGAAAAATAAATGGTGAAGAGTTGGTTATTTGTGTGATGGATAGTGGTTTTATGATGGGAAGTATGGGTGTTGTTGTTGGAGAGAAAATCACATATGCTGTCGAACAAGCTATTAAGTTAAAATTACCAGTTGTTATTTTTTCTGCTTCAGGTGGTGCTAGGATGCAAGAGGGTGTGTTATCTTTGATGCAGATGGCAAAGACTACAGAGGCTATTTCAAGATTAGATGAAGCAGGGCTTTTGTATATTTCAGTGTTGACAGATCCTACTTATGGCGGTGTTACAGCATCTTTTGCAAGTCTGGGGGATGTTATTTTAGCAGAGCCTAATGCTAGAATAGGTTTTGCTGGAAGAAGAGTAATTGAGCAAACTATAGGAACAGAATTACCTGAGGATTTTCAGACTTCAGAATTTTTATTAGAGCATGGTTTTATAGATAAGATTGTAGAAAGAAAAGATTTAAGAGATACTATTTACAATATAATAAAATTTCATAAGAAGGAGGTCTAATTTATGGAAAAGAAAAATACTGCTTGGTCAAAAGTTGAAATTGCAAGAAATCCTAAAAGACCAACTAGTCTTGATTATATTAAATATATTTTTGATGATTTTATGGAATTACATGGAGATAGAATTTCGAAAGATGATAAAGCAATATGCTGTGGATTAGCTAATATTGGTAACCAGAATTTTACTGTAATAGCACAACAAAAAGGAAGAACTACTAAGGAAAATATAGAAAGAAATTTTGGAATGCCTAATCCAGAAAGTTATAGAAAGGCTATTAGATTTATGAAACAAGCAGATAAATTTAATAGACCTATAATAACATTTATTGATACAAAAGGAGCGTACCCAGGAGTCGAAGCTGAAGAGAAAGGTCAAGGAGAAGCAATTGCTGAATCTATGTTAACTATGACTAAATTAAAAGTTCCTATTATTGCAATAGTAATTGGTGAAGGCTCAAGTGGAGGAGCTTTGGCAATAGGTCTTGGTAATAAAGTATATATGCTGGAAAATGCAATTTATTCTGTATTATCTCCAGAGGGGTTTGCAAGTATTTTATGGAAAGATTCTAAAAGAACAGAGGAAGCAGCAGAAAAAATGAAATTAACATCTAAAGATTTGTTGAATTTTGGAGTTATTGATGAAATAATAAAAGAGCCTAAAAAACAAGAATATAATGAAGCATTTACAGAAAATGTTGCTATGAAAATTAAAGAGCAAATTATTAAAGATATTGAAGAATTAAAAACAATGTCAAAAGAAGAACTTGTTAATGTTAGATATGATAAGTTCAGAAAGATGGGGTGTTAATTATTATGATGTTAAAAGATAAAACAATACTTATTATGGGGCTAAGAAATAAATGGAGTATTGCATATGGAATTGCAGAATCTGCATATAAAGAAGGCGCAAAATTAATATTTACATATATGGGTGAGGAAAATAAAGATAAAATTGAAAAGTTGATAGAAGGATTTGAAAATAGTAAAGCATATGTTTTAGATGGGGCTTCAGAAGATGAATTAGTTAAAGAAGTATTTGAAAAAATAAAAAAAGAAAATGGAAAATTAGACGGAATAGTTCATGCAATTGCTCATGCCAATACAGAAGATTTACATAATGATTTTATCTATACAAGTAAAGAAGGTTTTGCACATGCAAATGATGTTAGTAGTTATTCATTAGTATTAGCAGTTAGAACAGCAAAAGAACTAGATATGTTAAATGAAAATGCAAGTATAGTTACATTAACTTATTTAGGTTCAACAAAAGTTTTAGAAGGTTATAATGTGATGGGAATTGCAAAATCAGCACTAGAAGCTAGCGTACGATATTTAGCAGAAAACTTAGGAAGAGATGGAATGAGAGTAAATGCGGTTTCATCTGGACCAATAAAAACTTTGTCTGCAAAAGGTATTAAAGATTTTAATTCAATACTAGGTGTAGTTGAAGAAAAATCTCCATTACATAGAAATGTTACTATTGAGCAAATTGGAAATGTTGCTACATTTTTATTAAGTAATATGTCAGATGCTATAACTGGTCAAATTATTTATGCAGATAGTGGATATTGCATAATGGGTAATTAATTTAAAATATAGGGGGAAAATAAAATGAGTGAAAATGAAGTTTTTGAAAAATTAAAAGGGATAATTGTAGAACAATTAGGAGTAGATGAGGATTTAGTAAAAATGGATGCTACATTTGTAGATGACTTATCAGCTGATTCTCTAGACATTGTAGAGTTGGTTATGGAAATCGAAGAAAATTTTGATATGGAAGTACCAGATGAAGATGCTGAAAAAATAGTTACAGTTGGAGATGTAGTTAATTATATACTAAACAATCAATAAATATAATGCGAAAGGATGATAATATGAATAAGACAAAAAGAATAATTTTCAAAACAGCAATAAAATTATTTGCTGAGAAAGGGTACGAAAATACTGGTATAGAAGAAATAACTGCTGTTGCGGGATTTGCTAAAGGGGCATTATATTATCATTTTGAAACAAAAGAAGAATTATTTGATTTAATGTTAGAAGAAGGAACAAAATTATTAAATAATAGTATTGAGTTAAAATTCAGGCATTGTAAAAATGCTTTGGATAAATTGAAAGCAATTTTAATGATTGAAATAAAGACAATAATCAATTACGAAGATTTAATAACAGTAGTTATTAATAATACATTAGGATCAACAACAAGAACAAAAAAGTGTCAGAAAGCTGTAAATAGTTATGTAGAAAAAATCGAGGATATTATTAAAGAAGGAATAGAAGAAGGCATTTTTTATGAAAGAGATGCTGAAGCTATTGCATATGGAATATTTGGTGTGACCTTTTCTAGTTTATTATTTAGATTAAAAAGGGATAGAAAGGTAACTGCCGAACAAATTTATAATGGATATATAGAGACTGTTGTTAGGGGGATTATGAAGTAAGACCCCTCTTCTAAATGGAAAAATCAATTAGATAATATCTAATTGATTTAATACTATAAAAAAAGAGGTAAAAAAAGTTGCAAGAAGAATTAGAAAGATTATTCAATGAATGTATAATAGAATTACAGTCTATTGGATTAGATTTAAATCCAAAAAACGTAGGAGTAATAAGCATATCTTTATCAAAAAGAAACAACAAACGATATGGTTGTTGTAAGCAGGAAGAACCAGATAAAAATTATAAGGTTGTAAAAAAGATTGGCAGACGAAAGTATATTAGGTATGAGAAATTTAATAAACATTCTATTGAAATAAGCAAATGGGTTTTGAGTTTGAATGAGCAAATTATAAAAAATACTATAATGCACGAAATTATACATTGTTTCCCGTTTTGTAATAATCATGGAAAACAATTTAAGGCATATGCAAACTTTATAAACAAAAAATTAGGATATGATATATCTAGAGTGGGAAATAAAGAAATGGATTATGAAAAAAGTAATATAGAGTATGTAGCTCCAAAACATAAATACATCATTAAGTGTGAAAAGTGCGAAAAACAATTTTTTAGAGATAG
>CANRGM010000018.1 GCA_947630155.1 uncultured Clostridia bacterium | reverse complement strand
GCCAGTTTTGGCAAATTTATCTAACGGTTTATATTTTATCATTTTTACGGTTAAAAGTCAATTGATTTTTGTTATTTTTATCTTTCTTCTTTTTCATGTGTTTGTGATGGGTTAGCTTTATGTTTTTCTATGTAAGCTTTTTCTTTATTTTCTATAATTTCCTTTTTATATTCTTCATCAACTTCAAATCTTAAGCCTTCCAAAAATTTATCTCTTGATTTTCCTTGAGTTTTGCTTTCTTCAGCTACTTTTTCTTCTTCAATCTCATTTTTATTTGCAGTGTTTTCTTCTTTAGCTATATTTTCCTTTATTTCTTCAACTATTTTTGGAACATCTTTTTTACTAGCAGTAGGTGTCTCTTCTTCAATGCTTGGGAAAAAGTATTCTTTAACATTATGTGCTGCTTTTTTTACAGCATTAAACATTCTTCTAAATATTGATTTCTTTTCTATTGGAGCTAAAGCTGTTTGCTCTATTTTTTGTTCTACCTGTTTTTGAACTTGTTCTTCTACTTGTTCTTTCTCATTTTGATTTTTAGCTTCTTTAATATGTTGTTTTTCGGGAGCTTTTGTAAGTTTTTCATTATCCCCTATAGATCTTCTTTGAATTTCATCCCAATCTTTGTTTGTAAATAAAGTTTTCCATGCTAAATCGCATTTGCTTACTTTGCTTTTTAGTTCTTCTACTTTTTTATCACATTTTTCGTTATTTTCTTTAATTTTTGCGATCTTTTCTTCTATTTGTTTTTTCTTTTCTTCAGCTACTTTTAATTTTTCCTTTAAATCATAATATTCTGAATCCAACATTCCTTCAGTTTTTTTAGGGTCAAGTGCTTCTCTTAATTTTGATAATGCACTCTCTGTTTTCTTCAAATTATTATTCAAATTCTCAATACTTGTTTCTCCCATTTTTTTCCTATCTGCGTATATTCTTATTTTAGCAGATAGTGAATTTTTGTAGTCTCTAATTTTAGCAATTTGAGTGTCATATTTCATAAATCCTTCTAAATTTTGTTTTCTCATTTCAGCTTTTTTCAAATCCTTTTGGTCTTTTTGTATTAAAGCCTTTAATTTTTTTCTTCCTTCTGGATTTGTGATTGAAGCTATTTTAGCCTGTTTATCTTGAATTTTTTTGTTATAATTCTCTATTTGCTTGTTTAAAGATTCAATATCTTGTGTTATTTTTTCTTTGTCTATATTTCCTGTACTTTTATATTCAGTATTCATCTCATTATAAATGTTATCTAATTTGTTTTTCATATGTTTTCCTCCTTTATTACATATATACATACATTATACTATAAACTTAACATTATGTCAAATTTTACATAATATTGATTATTTCTGTAATATTATTTCTTTAGTTAATACAACAAAATCCTGTATACTCAAATTTTCCCCTCTCACATTAATATCAAAACCCAATTTATTAAATATATCCTTTGCCACAATTTTATCTTTCAATATGCCACCATTAACCAACGCATTAATTAAAGTTTTTCTTCTTTGCATAAAACTTACTTTTATAATTTTAAAAAACAATTCCTTATCTTCTAAATTAACGAGCGGTTTTTTTCTAATCTTAAGTTTTATGACCTCAGATTGGACCTCTGGCTCAGGTATAAAAGAATTATTGCTAACAATCATAATTTTTTCACTCTCAGCATAATAATATACACTATATGTAATTGCTCCACTACATGATTCACCAGGAATAGCGATAAGTCTGTCTGCCACTTCTTTTTGGATCATTACAGTGATGCTTTCTATGTCCAATTCTTTCTCAAGTAATTTCATAATTATTGGTGTAGTAATGTAATAAGGTAAATTTGCTACAATCTTGGCCTTTTTTATATTTTCATCTAATTTTACATTTCTAATTAATTCTGCTAAATCTACTTTTAAAACATCCTTATTTATTAATTCAAAATTATCATACATGAAAAATCTTTCTTTTAATATCTTAATCATTCTTTCATCTAACTCAATAGCTATAACTTTTCCTGCTTTTTCAAGTAAACCTTTAGTTAAAGTTCCTAGTCCAGGACCTATTTCGATTATCAAGTCCTCTTTACTAATTTCTGAGGACTGTATAATATTGTCAACTACTTCATTATTAATTAAAAAATTTTGCCCTAAATTTTTATTTGCATTTATGCCATATTTCTTCATTATGTATCTTGTTTCTTCCTCTAAATTATTCATGCATTACTCCTTTTTATATTTATTTTATCATTACTCCATTTTTCTTAGATGACATATCTTCTAAAATATCTACAACATTAATTGGTGAAACTTTATTAGTTTTTAACAATTCTAGTACTCTATCAGCTGTTTCTTCTTTTTCTATGCAATTAAATATTTCTTTTTTCTCTTCACTAATAATATTATCATTAATACACTTTTTCACAACTTCAATTCCATATTTCTTGTGTTTTTTTCCAACTAAATTACTTATAATTTTATAATATTTTAGTTCCACTTTTCCTTTTTTCATAATATATTCTGCATCATTAGAATTTATTGATGCTCCTCCATAAAATTCTTTAATTATTTCCATACATAAAATCCTCCCACTTCAATATACTTGATAATAGGCTATTATTCAAGGATTTTCGTATGTCAAATTATTACTTCATTTTACTTTAATCTATCTAATGTGGTTTAATTTTATTAATTTCGACAGCATTTATCTTTTTACAACATCACAAATTTCTTTGTAAATTTTATCTTCAACATTTTTTATTTCAAGCTGATTTATATTCTGACCCATTTTTTTTAGTAAATCCCTGTTAGATGTTAATTTGTTTAACATTTCAGATAAATTATTACTATTTAATTCAGAATTTAATATAACTTCTGCACCACCTAATTTTTCAGCTACTCTTGCATTATCTTCTTGTCTATTTGCTCCAACACTTGGCAAGGGAATAAAAATCGCTGGCTTACATGTTATGGCAAGTTCTGTAATGGTCATTGCACCACTTCTTGCAATAACTAAATCTGAAAGTGCATACATTTCTTCCATGTTATATATATATGGTAAAACTTTGCAATTAGTTATGTTATTTATATCTATTCCTTTTTTATTTAATTCTTCAGATATTACATCAAACTGTTTTTGACCTGTTGCCCAGATTAGTTGGTAATTTTTTATTTTATTTTCTGTTATTAAACCAATTATTGCATCATTTATTGCCTTTGCTCCTTGGCTACCACCGAAAACCAACACATTTGGAAGATTTGAATTTAGTCCTAACTCATAAATTAGTTCTTGTTTTCTTTTATTATTTAAAGTAATTTTACTTACTTTTGTTGGAGTTCCAGTTACCACAACTTCTTTAGCCATTGGTAATCTTTCTTTAGCAGCTTCAAAACCAACCAAAACTTTAGTTACTTTTTTAGCAAACATTTTCACAGCCCTACCTGGATATGCATTACTTTCATGTAAAATTGAAGGGATTTTATTTGCAGTTGCGGCTGCAAACACAGGTCCACATATATACCCACCTGTTCCAATAACAATATCAGGATTAAATTCTCTTATATATTTCTTTGCTAATCTAGTACTTACAACTGTTTTTATTACATTTTTGATATTTGTAAAAGTAATTTGTTTTTTTAGTCCATATGCCTCAAGTGTTTTTAATTTATATCCAGCTCTTGGTACTAAATCTGTTTCAAGGCCTCTTGAAGTGCCTATGAAAAGAATCTCTGAATCAGGTTCTTCTTTTTTTATTTTATTTGCAATTGCTATTCCTGGATTAATATGTCCTCCAGTTCCAGCTGCAGATACTATTACTCTCATATTATTTCCTCCAATCAATATAACAGTGCACAATAGGGATATATCCCTAACTGTGCACTTAAACTTTAGATCCTGCTCTTGATATATTAAGCAATATTCCCACTGCACAAAGCAAAATAACTAGTGCAGTTCCACCATAACTAAAGAATGGTAGTGCCATACCTGTTGTAGGTATAGATGCAGTAACAACTGCAATATTAATTATTGCTTGAGCGCCAACAAGAGTTGTAATTCCAACTGCTAATAAACTACCAAACATATCTGGAGCTCTCATTGCTATTAAAATTCCTCTCCATACAAATACTGCAAATAATGCTATAACAAAACAACAACCTATAAATCCTAATTCTTCTGCTAAAATGGCAAATATGAAATCATTATGTGGTTCTGGAATATACAAATATTTCTGTTTACTTTCTCCTAATCCAACTCCGAAAAATCCACCAGATCCTATAGCATATAAACTTTGAACCATTTGATATCCTGTTCCCTGTGCATCTGACCATGGATTAAAATATGTTGCTATTCTGTCTAATCTAAATCCTCCTTTACCAGACATCTGCAATAAACCAACTAGACCAGCAAGTCCAGAAATTCCAACTATTCCAGTATTAATAAAATGCGACATTCTACACCCTGCCATTATCATCATTGTAACTACAATTATTCCTATTATTAGTGAAACGCTCAAGTGATTTTGTACCCCAAATAGAATTCCTATTGGTGGAATAATAAAGCACAATGGTTTTAAAAAACCTTTCTTGAAATCTGATAATTCTGCTTTATGATCTGATAAATATCCTGCATAAAATATTATTAAGCCAATTTTTGTTAATTCTGATGGTTGAAATCTTGTAAATCCTAAATTTACCCATCTAGTAGCACCTTTTACTGATTCACCTAATCCAGGAACAAGAACCAATAATAGAATAATCCATGATGCAAAATAAACTGGCCAATAATATTTTTTGTAAAATCTGTAATCTATTTTTGAAATTACAAACATCAAAATTATACCAACTATTGCAAATGCAAATTGTTTTTTTACATATGTATAACTGCTTCCAGTTGTTGACAATGCTGAAGGTGCACTTGCTGATAGTATCATAATTATTCCCATAGCAAGTAACACTAAAACTGTAATACACAAACCAAAATCAAATTGATTATTTACAAAATTAGAGACTTTTTTTACTTTTTTTCGCATTTGTGTTCTCCCTTTCATTTATTTATAAATGTAAGCTATTATAAGCCTCGAGTATGTAACATAAGCTCACAAAATTCTCAATTAATTATTTTTAAATTATATTTATAGCAATAATAGAAAGAATCAATGTAATTACGCTAAATACAGATACAATCTTATTTTCCTTCCAACCACTTAGTTCAAAATGATGGTGAATTGGAGCCATTTTAAAAATTCTATTACCAGTTTTCTTAAAATATGCTACTTGCATCATTACTGAAATTGTTTCTATTATTGGGATCAAAGCTAACACTATTAAAATTAGTGGCATTTTTAGATATAATGCCATACCTGCAATCGCACCTCCAAGAAGTAATGAGCCAGTATCTCCCATAAATACTTTAGCAGGATGCAAGTTAAATAATAAAAATCCTAAACATGCTCCAATCATAGTACTTCCTATTAAAGTGACTTCTTTTACTCCTAGTATGATACTGATTACTGTTAATGCAGTTATTATTATTGTTGTGATACTGGTTGATAATCCATCAATTCCATCTGTTAAGTTAACTGCATTTGTTGTTGCTAATAATACAAATATTGCAAATGGTATGTAAAACCATATTGGTAAATCTATGTATTGCTTTATTATTGGTATATATGTCTGTGTTCCAACATTTAATATTTTTACTAGATATAAAGTAAATGCTACAGCTACAATTAGTAGTCCGATCATTTTATATGCTGGTTTTAGCCCTTTTGTATTTTTTAAAACTAATTTTTTAAAATCATCTATAAATCCAACTAATCCAAATCCTATTGTAACAAACGATAATGGCAACAGATTCATTATCATTTCATTTTCTGTTGCATTATACATTAAATATAAAAAAGCTGTAATGGCCAAGATTGTAATTGCCATTATTATTCCACCCATTGTTGGAGTTCCTTGCTTTTTTAAATGTGATTGTGGTCCATCATCTCTTTCTATTTGACCAACTTTTAAACTTCTTAATATTGGTATTGTTATTATTGATACAATCACACATACTATAAATGATATTAGGAGTATTTTTATTTGAAATTCCAAGTTGGAAACATATGATAATAAATCTATTTTTCCATTAAAATTCATTTTTAGTTATTTCTCCCTTCTTCTTTTCCTCTTTTGCTTTATAATTATTTTCCTTTTATTATGTCATTCACAATAATTCTTTCATCAAAAGGATGTTTTACACCGTTAATTTCTTGATATGGTTCATGACCTTTTCCTGCAAGGATAATTATATCATTCTTATTTGCCATATTTATTGCATATTTTATAGCTTCAATTCTATCTACTATACATATATATTTGCCTTTAGTCTTTTTAATTCCTTCTTCTATTTGATTTACTATTTTTTCTGGGTCTTCAGTACGAGGATTATCTGATGTAATAATAGTAAAATCAGCTATTCTTCCGGAAATTTCACCCATTAAAGGTCTTTTACCTGCATCTCTATCTCCTCCACATCCAAATAGGCTAATAAGTCTACCTTTAGTATAAGATTTTGTTGCAGATAGTATATTTTCCAAGCTTTCTGGTGAATGTGCATAATCAATCATAATTGTAAGACCTTTGTCATTTTCAACTAATTCACTTCTTCCTGGAACCTTTAAATCTAATAAAGCTTCTTTTATAGCATTTGCTTCACAGCCTAGTTTGGTTGTTATAGCAATTGCAGCTAGTGAATTATATACACTAAATCTTCCTGGAATATCTACTTTAATTCTTTCATTTCTTGTTCCAATCTTTACTTTGTAATCAACTGCTGTATTTGTAATAGTAATATCTTTTGCTAATAGATTGCAGTAATTATCAATTCCATATGTTGATATATTCTTATCTGGTAATAATTTTGGAATCTTAGATGTTTGTAGATCATCTGCATTAACAAAACATAATTTACACATATCAAATAATTTTAATTTTGATTCAAAATAATCTTTCATATCTGGATGTTCTTTTGGGCTTATGTGATCTTCTGAGAAATTTGTAAATACGCCTATATCAAAGTCACAGCCTGCAACTCTATTTAGCTTTAAGCTTTGTGAAGATACTTCCATAATTACTACTTCACAATTGGCGTTCGCCATTTTCCTAAATATCTGTTGTAATTTTGTGCTTTCAGGAGTTGTTCTATCACTATCTTCTAATTTTTCATCACCAATATAAGTAGCAATAGTTCCTATCAAACCTACCTTTTTTCCTGATTTTTCTAATATCCTTTTTACCATAAAACTTGTTGTTGTTTTTCCTTTTGTTCCAGTAATACCAACTAATTTGAACTTTCTTGATGGATTATCATTTGCATTACATGCACAAATTGCAAGAGCATATCTTGTATCCTCTGTTAATATTATTGTTACTTTATCTATTATTTCTTTCAAAAGTTTTTTATCTATGTCTAAACTAGCAATAACCGCTACTGCACCTTTTTTTATAGCTTCTTTAATATAATCATGACCATCAACATCAAATCCTTTGATAGCAACAAACAATCCATTTTCTTTAATTTTTCTTGAGTCACTATTAAGATTTGTAATATCTATATCTAAATCACCTTTGACTTTTAAACCTTCTAATCCTGATAATATGTTTTTTAATTTCATAAAAAACCCCCAATCACAATTTTTTTCTATTATATATCTAAATTTTTAATAACGCAACCCTAAATTATCTTACTTTTGAACAATTCACTCTACAATTACACTTCCTCCTTCTAATACTTGAACACCACTACTTGGAACCTGATTAGATACAGTGAAATCATCTGGAATTTCTTTTACATCAATGTCTTCCCTCATAGTAATTTTCAAGCCAGCATCTTCCAATGCTTTTTTAGCTTCCTTGTAAGTAAGACCAATAACATTTGGTACCTCAACATTTACTTTTATATCTTCACTTGTTAGATTATCTTGGGAAACTTCCAAATATGGTAATACTTCTGATAGAATTTTTTGCGCTGTAGGTGCTGCAACACCACCTCCTTGGTTGTTTTTGTCGCTATATATTTTTATAGTTATTATTATTGGTTCCTTAACCTTTATAGAACAAAATGAATATACTATTATTGTAAAATTAAATTTAGAGGTGTTATAATGTATGTTTACAAATATTTTTAAAGTAGCTAAAGCCCATATAAAAGGTTCTACAAAGTATCCTAAAATTGATGGTATTGTCACATTTAAAGAAACTGCAAATGGGGTTCTACTAACTGCTAAAATAAATGGTTTGCCACAGTCAAAAGACCATTGCAAAGGGAGATTCTTTGGATTTCATATACATGAGCGGAACTTCGTGTACAGGAAATATTGAAGATGAATTTGCAAATGCCAAAACTCACTTTAATCCAACTAAATGTCCTCATCCTTTTCATGTAGGCGATTTACCACCTTTAATTGAAAATAATGGATATGCATATATGAGTGTTTTAATTAACAAATTTAAAATTAAAGACATTATTGGCAGAGTTGTAATTATTCACGATATGCCAGATGATTTTACTACTCAACCAAGTGGTAATTCTGGTACAAAAATTGCTTGTGGTAAAATAGAGAAAGGATTTTAGTTATTCTAAAATCTTTTCTTCTTGCCTATTCTTTTGGAGATGCTCTGAGACCTTAACAATTTCATTAAAAAATTTAAAATGAATCCTGATTCTCTTATTTTCATATACTTCAATGAAATCTATTAATTCT
Source organism: uncultured Clostridia bacterium (assembly GCA_947630155.1). Classification (GTDB taxonomy): domain Bacteria; phylum Bacillota; class Clostridia; order TANB77; family CAG-508; genus CAG-492. The sequence goes on along the minus strand of CANRGM010000018.1, from coordinate 9,389 downwards.
GTTATAATATCTCTATCCAATTCAGAAATATTTTTATATTTTTTAAAATTTTCAATCCACTTGTTATTGCCATCAATAATTTCTTTTTGCTTTTCTTTTTGTTTGTCTAGATTTACAATAATTTCTTTTATTCTTTCTATATCTTGCTCATACTTTTTCTTATATTCTAAATATTCTTCTCTAGTTATGTCTTCATTTTTCCAATCTTCATATAAGCATTTTTTTAAATTATTTATTTTCTCTAATTCATTTTCTTTAGATTGTTTTATATTTAAAATATTTTCATTTGCAAGTCTCTTTGTTTTAGATTTATTTATTTGTTCTAATATATCTTTAGTATCAATAAGTAATTCAACATGTAATTTAATAGTCTCTAATACGCTATTTTCTAGTTCTTCCACTTTCAAAGTATGCTTTGTGCATAACTTATTAGATTTTTTTCTATATGTTCCACAAACGTAATACTCGTAAACATTACCACTTGTATTCTTGCAATACTTTTTATGCATTGCTCTTCCACAATCTGCACATTTTAATATTCCGGCCCACATACTTAATTTTCCTGTATTTTGCACTCTTGTGTCAATTTGTCTTAGTCCTTGTGCCTTTTCAAATAAATCTTTATCTATAATGGGTTCATGCATATTTTTTACTGTTACCCATTCTTCTTCTGGAACTTGTTCAACTTTATGTATTTTATAACTTTTTACTTTTCTTTTCCCCTGTGTTACATTTCCAATATAAACATCATTTTTCAAAATATTTCTTACAGTAGATGGGCACCATGAATAATCTTCTTGCTTCATTTTGAAATTATTGTAATTTTGATTTAGCTTTTTCTTTTTATAACCTGTCGGATTTAAAACTCCCATATCATTCAATCTATTACATATTGATAAATTCCCAAGTCCTTCATTTACTTTCCATTCAAAAATTTTTCTTACAATTTCGGCTGGCTCTTTGTCTATCACTAACTTATGTTTATCTTGTTTATCTTTCACATATCCATAGGATGGAAAACTCCCCACAAACTCGCCTTTTTTCTTTCTTCCATTTAGTGCTGACTTAATTTTTATGGACGTATCTCTTGCATATTCGTCATTTATTAAGTTCTTAAACGGAACTAGAATAGTATTGCTACTCATAGGGTTTTTGAAGCTATCTACACTATCATTTATTGCTATAAATCTTACATTAAATAGTGGAAATATTTGCTCAATATAATTTCCAACCTCTATGTAATTTCTCCCAAGCCTTGATAAGTCCTTTACAATAACACAATTGATATTCCCTTTTCTCATATCTTCTAACAATCTTTGAAATCCAGGCCTATTAAAATCTGTTCCTGTGTATCCATCATCAACATAAGTATCATAAACAATCAAATCATCATGTTCTTCAATAAATTCATTTAATAAAGCCTTTTGGCTTGTTATACTATTACTTTCTTGCTTGTCTCCTACATTATCATTATCTTCTTGTGAAAGTCTTATATATTGTGCTACTGACCATATTTTTGCTATATTGTTATTTGAATTTTCTGAAGAATATTTTGATTTTCTTCCAGCCATTATTATTGTCTACCTCCCTTCTATATATAGTGTAACGTGCTCAAAATAAAATGTCAGCACTCTATTTCATCTTCATTTTTAAAATGTTTAGCATACATTCATTAAAGCTTTTATTGTTTTCAGAATACGACATTTCTATAATCATATTACCAACCATAAATTGATACAATTCATCTTTTTTTGACAAACATTCTAAAATTTTACTTTGAATTTTCAATACACATTTTCCTTTCAATTTTTGCTAATTATATACAGCATAAATAATTTGTAACTTGCTACTGCTCGAACAACTTACTTAATTTTATTAGAATTTCATAAAAAAATAACTAGAAATTAGTTTTTATACCAATTTCTAGTTATAAATTTTTAAGACTAAATGATTATCTTCTTTTATTTTTAATTTTCTATCAAAAAATTCATTTCATTTGAAAACTTACTTTTTTTCTTTTATTTCTTTATCTATCCAACTAAGAAATTTTCTATTTGCACTATGTATTTCTGTATAAGAAATTTCAGCGACCTCATAGTCATGTATTTTCTTTATCGCATAGTGTTGTTACAATTATATATTTATCCATTATTTTACCTGCTTGATATGCAATATCTTTTGCAAATTCTAAATATTCTTCCATTGTTAATCTCTCCTATTTATTGGCACTTAATTCATCTATTAGTTCAAGTAATGTATTTAAAAATCTTTGACATGACTTTAAATATAACGTTTCTTTAGTAGTATGAACATTTGCAAGGTCTGGTCCAATTGATATCATTTCCAAATTTGGCAATTTATTATATATCATTCCACATTCGACTCCTGCATGAATTGCACAAATTTTTGGTTTCTCCATATTATGTACTCTCATATATGCATCTATGTACACTTTTTCCAAATTTGAGTTTGGTTTATATTTCCATCCAGGATAAGATGAACTTTCTTGTGTTGAATACCCATATTTCTTGGCTAAACTATTATTATATTCTTTGATTTGCTCTTTTTTTATATCATCACTTGATCTAATTAATTGAGTTATATTTATTTTTCCATCTTTAACTTCTACAATGCCTATATTTCCAGATGTTTCTACCAAACCTTCTACATCTTTGCTATATTCAATTACACCCTGTTTTAGATTAAGTATTAAATTAATTAATTCTTTTGAATCCTCTATGCTTAACCCTTTTATTAAATCTTCATTAACTTTTGAAAGCTCTACTTTTAACTCTTTATCTTCATTTGTTTTTTCTGTTATTCTTAAAACATCATCTATTACATTTTTTATATTTTTAGAATTTGTCCCGAACACTACTTTAGTACTGTTAGGAATTGCATTATCTTTATTTCCACCAATAAAAGAAACTATCTTTACATTGTCCAATTTATTTATAATCTGGGCTGCTAGAAAATTTGAATTTATACGCCTTTTGTCTATATCAATGCCTGAATGACCTCCATGTAATCCAGTTATATTTAAAGAGTATATGCATTCATCTATTTCAGTTTGTTTTACTTCTTTTTCATAACAAAGTCTTACACCACCTGCACATCCAACAATAGCAGTATTTTCTTCCTCACCGTCTACATTGATTAAATATTTGGCATCTATTCCAGAATAATCAAAGTATTTGGCACCATTCATACCAATTTCTTCTTGAGTAGTAAATAAGCAATAAATGTTTGGATGCTTGATTTCTTCGTCATCCAACAATAATAACAATGTTGCAACTCCTATACCATCATCTGCACCAAGTGTTGTATCTTTAGCGGTATATGTATCCTCATTTTCTATTATTTCAATTGGATCACTATTAAAATCATGAGTACTATATTCTGTTTTTTCACATACCATATCCGTATGTGCCTGAAAAATTATTGCTTCCTTATTCTCATAGCCTTTGGTCGCCTCTTTTTTTATTAATACATTAAAATTGTTATCCATTCTGTATTCCAGTTTTCTTTCCTTTGCAAAGTTACAAATATACTCCGCTATTTTTTGTTCTTTGCATGAATTTCTTGGAACTTTAGAAATTTCCTTAAACCAATATAATAATTTTTCGTATTTTTTCTCTATATTCATATTTCTCTCCTTAAAATTCATTTATAGACAAAAACTCCGTCCCCTTTGTCTACAAAAAATTATAATCTTTAATCTCCCTTATATGTATAATAATCTTTAAGCCATTTATTTAAATCCTTTTGTCTTTTAAATACCAAAATCTTCTCATCAGGAATATAATTTAAAAGTTCAATAATCTTTGGTCTTTTTTTCCTGTTATATGTTATTACATATCTTAGAAAAGTAAAATCAATACGTTCTTTGCATCCTGGAATATCCGGTTTCTCTTTATTATAATTTTTACAAATTCTTTTACAAACACCCTTTAACTGAGCAAAGGTAGAATAATCTAACCAAATTATTAAATCAGCTTTATCTAATCTCTCTTTTAATGTTTTATTATAATTTCCATCAATAATCCATTTTTCTTCATTGGCTTTAGACAAAATAATATTATCTCTTTCACTCTTATCTATTTCAACCCAATTAGCATTATAGTTTATGCCATCCAAATGTACAGCAGGTATATCTAATTCTTTTGATAATATATTTGCCAACGTGCTTTTTCCACTTCCAGAGCCACCTATAATTGATATTCTATTAGTTAGTATATCAAAACAATATAATTTCTCTCCACTAGATAATACTTCCAAAAATTTTGCACCGAATTTTTCATAGTAGTTCTCTAAATCAGTCTTTAAATATAATTTACTAATGTTTCTTTTTCTAGCCTCAGCTAAAATTGCATTATTAAGTATCTTTGAATAACCCTTCCCTCTATATTTTTCCTTAACATACATCGTTGCATACCATGGAGATAAATCTTTTTTCTCATCTCCATCTGTCGGAAATATTGAAATAAAGCCAACTAAACTATCGTTCTCTAATAATATCAGCTTGCAGTAATTAGGATTCTCAAAATTTGATTTGATTTTCAAGATTTTATTTTTTACTTTTGTTTCAAATTCTTCCCTTGATAAATTTTTTTGTCCCCATTCCTTTTGAGTAAGAATTGCAACTTCTTCTATATATCTTGGCTTGTCTTTTAAATTATATATTTTTAACATATCTTCATTCTCCTAAAAGATTTATTTTTTTAATTATACCAATTTTCTTTAAACATTTTCTTTTTCAAAATATTTTTCAAACTTCTTAAGCTTAGAAGTATATTCTTTTTCGTCTATTTTATCAGATTTTAAGGTCTCTTTTTTATAAATATTATTGTTGTCATCCAAATATATTTTGTTTTGAATATATGTATATTCAGTTGATGAACTAGAATAGATTTTCACAATTCTATACTCATAATATTCTTTTGAGTTAATTGATTTATACATGCAATATATGGTTTGGTCAGTTTCATAACCATTGGATTCCTGTTTCAAAAGTCTATTTGAATTATCATAATAATTATTTGATTTCATATTTATATAATCCGAATATTGGTTTACTTTTATATAATTATTTACATATATTATATTTCCAGTGTAAATTGAAGGATATATTAATAATAGAGAATTATTATAGCTATTAGTAAATTTAAAGCTATTGTCTTCTGTAAAATATCCTAGAGGTATAATATTTATTAATTCATAAAAATTACTATAATCAATATTTTTTTCATTTTTTTCGTATAAGATTTCGAAGACATTTGTTTCCTCATCATCTTTTTCAGTTAGTAAAATACATTTTTTATTATTATAATCTATATCCTTGTAACTCAAGGTAAAATGTTGTGTGTATTCATTTTCGTTGTCCTTAGAATTAGTAATATTTTTATCAACAATTATTTCATCATTTGATAAATAATTAAAAGAGAATTGAATAAAATCATTATTGTTAGACAAAGAATTTAATATACTTTCATTAATATTTGATATTTTATTATTTTCATCATACTCTATTTGTATATAATCTTTATCATCTAAACTGACCTCAGTAATCCTATCACTATCATCATATTTGTATTTAAAATTAAATTCTGAAATGCTATCGTTATTTGGTGATTTATATTTGTAATATATCAAATTTCCTTTTTCATCAAATTTTTCATCTAGAATATTTTTATCATTTTTCATTAAACCCTGCTCGTTCATTGTATAGGTTTCTAGTATAGTTTCACTTGATTTATTGAAAAATATAAAAAATCCAATAATTAATATAAGAATAATAATTAAACTAATTAATAACTTTTTTTTGCTTACGATATAAACCCCTCCTTTTTCTCAAGCCCCTTGTCTATTTTTTTGTGCAATAACCGTATAAACATGCCAAAATTTATTTTTGCCGAATGCTGTGTCTTTATAATACTTTTCTTCTGAAAAATAATTAATATCGAAAGCTTTAAAATGATCTAATAATTTTTCTTTTTCCATTGTTGTTTTACTTCCATTCCAATCATCTTCTTTTCCTAAAAAATTAGCAACAAAAAAACCTTTGTCATTAATTCTTTCTAATAGATTATTTAAGAATTCATCAAAATTATCCTTTACAAAGAATAAGCTCAAATTGGCTAAAATCAAATCTGCTTTGGGTATTTCAATCTTTGAAAAATCACCTATTACAACATTTAAATTTGCTTTATCAATATTTTTACTATCTAAAATTTCTTTTACTTGTTCTTCATTATCTACTGCAGTAACTTTAAATCCTTTTGAAATCAAGAATTCTGTATCATTTCCTGTACCACATCCTAAATCTACTGCTATATTTCCTGTTAATTTTTGATTATATTTATTATTAAAGAATATTTTTATTAGTCTTGAAGTTTGTTTATTCATTGTTGCTTTATAATATTCATTTGGATTGTCCATTTTATTTCTCCCATCTATTTATTTAAATCCTTTTGTCCCCATTCTTTTTGAGTAAGAATTGCAACTTCATCTATATATCTTGGCATGTCTTTTAGATTATATATTTTTAACATATCCTCATTCTCCTAAAAGATTTATTTTTTAAATTATACCAATTTTCTTCATAGATGTCTATACATAATAAATAGAATAAACAGTATTTTTAGTAAAAAATATAGCATTTATGGGAGTAATCTCTAAGTGCTATATTTGAACTTTTTTCAATATTATCTACATAAATATTTTTTTAATAATATTAAATTTTTTGCATAAGATATATATATAATTGTTGACAAAGAATTCTTTTAATGTTACAATTATTATACCAGAAGGAGATAACCTTTGTTCGGTGTACAGACAATGTTAGATTGAAAAATTAAGTGTAGTTTGAATACACCTACTTGTCTGGAAGAAGTCAGTTAACTGACTTCTTTTTTTATGGTAGATAAATTGATGTATTTAAAAAATTAGTCTTTTTTCTATATATTGAAAAATCCTGATTCTGTAAATAATTATAATAACAATGTCTAACTTCTCCTACTAATAAATCAGCTGCTTGTACAGGATAGTTATAATAAGAATTTTTATACTTTACTTTTACAGAAACAGATGAAAGGATGGGAGGAAAGCTAATTCCATAATCATAATTCAAAATTCCAAACTGTAATTCTTCTTTTATACTGCTTTCTAAATCATAATATCCATTTGATACTGTTGATTGTTCATCTAAATTAAGAATAAGTTTAACAGGACTATTTGGATTTATTCTATTTTGAGAAATTAAATTTTCGACAATTCTCTTTACTTCTCTTTTTATAATATAATCTTTAAATCGACCTTTAGATGCTTTACTATCAAATATGTAATCTTTAACTTTATGATTAGATACAACAGCTACTGTAGTATCATATTTTTTTATAAAATTTAATAATCTTCTTCTATCAGAAGGTTCTAACATATTTGATTTTAACTCTGGACAAATATATTTACAATTTTGATGATTATGTGTCAGACAAAATTTGTTTTGTATATTAGTGTCTTTTCTGAAATCTTGGCAATATTTAGGTTTTATTAAGTTTACTAAAGATTTGTATTGTCTGGAAAAATCTTCCTGTTCTTTTAAAGATAGAAAAAATACCCCACCATAGACAAATACTAATTCTTTTGGTTCTCCTTTAACCAATCTTCCAGAATCATCCATATTTATATAAATATTTTGTATATTTTCTTCATTGTTTTCATTCATATTTTGCTCCTTAAATATAGTAACTATCATAAATATATTCTATATTGCATTATTGAGTTTTTCAATATTTTATAGAATTTTTTCTTAAGTTGGTATTGACTCCGTGTCCTAAAATGTCATCCCCACTTATCCACTACGGTTTTAATATAACTTTTATACAACTATCCTCTTTAGCATCAAATATTTCATAAGCATGTCTACCATCTTCTAAAGGTAAAGTATGAGTAATTATATCTGTCGCATCAAACTCTCCTTTTTTTATCATTTCTAACACAGGTTCCACATATCTTGTTGCAGGACATTGTCCCATTTTTAAAGTTACATTCCTAGTAAACATATTACCAAGTGGAAAATTATTATATTTTGTTCCATATACCCCAACTAATGCTATATGTCCACATTTTCTAACTGCCTGTGAAGCTATTTCAATAGCAGACTTAGAACCACCTTGTAATTTTAAAGCAGTTTCAACCTTTTCCATAATTGACATCTTACCATCTATACCAACACAATCTATTACACAATCTGCCCCACCATGTGTAATTTCTTTAATATATGCTCCTGTCTCATCATATTCCTCAAAATTTAAAATTTCTGCTCCATACTTTTTCGCATGCTCTAATCTATATCCAACTCTATCTACAGCAATTACCCTAGAAGCTCCTTTTAAAATACACCACTTTATAGTAAGAAGCCCCACAGGACCACAACCAAGAACAACAACAGTATCTCCTTTTTTTACATTTGCTATCTCTGTTCCCCAAAGCGAAGTTGGAATTATATCAGTTAAAAATAAAACCTGTTCATCTTTTAATTCTTCAGGTACTACTTTAGGTCCAACATTTGCATGAGGAACTCTAATATATTCAGCCTGTCCCCCAGCATAATTTCCATAAGATTTACTATATCCTAATAATCCCCCTGCTTCCCCATACTCATTACTATTATCACATTGACTATATTCTTGGTGATCACAAAAAAAGCAGTGTCCACATGCCACTGGAAATGGAATAACAACTCTATCACCTTTTTTTATATTTCGTACATCTTTACCAACTTCCTCTACAATTCCCATAGTCTCGTGTCCTAATACAAATCCATCATACATCCCTTTTACCAATCCGTGTATTAGATGCAAATCAGAACCGCAAATAGCAGTTGATGTTACTTTAACAATAATATCATCATCTTTTTCAATAATAGGATCTTTTACATCCCTACAAGCAACTTTTTGAATACCATCATAAACAAGAGCTTTCATAATTACCTCCAAATGTTTAATTTAAATGTATTATTTACATTTTTCTTCTTATTATTCATAAGGGGTTTTAAATTGGAGACTTTTATTTAATATGGCGTTTAACTGTATTATTACTTTTAAGCAATAATGACAATTGCGACCATGACGACAAAGACTAGAAAGTAGTCTTAAACTAGGTAGTCCGACAACTATCTAGTTTTTTTTACACAAAAAAAGATGTGAACCGACATTCACACCTTAGTACATATTGTCATCTTCATTTGACTTTTTGCTTAAGCTATTATTAGTATAGCATTATTTTTTATATTTGTCAAACGATTTTTAAGAATAGTATGAGTTTTTGATTCTGGGGATTTATTTATTTTTCGATACTTTCGTACACTTATTTAAAAAATTGTTAGATTT
>CANRGM010000017.1 GCA_947630155.1 uncultured Clostridia bacterium | reverse complement strand
ACAAAAACAATACATCTTGTTCTTCAAAATTAATATACTGACTTAATATTGAAGATGAAACATATCGTAAATCAACTAAAGTAATTTTTTTATAACTTTCTAATAATAATGGGGCTATGCTACTTCCAAACGAATCTCTAAACAAAATAAGTTCTTTTCCTTCAGGACCATTTGGATTTTCTATTGTAATTAGTGGAGTAGCACCTGATAAAAAAACATCATATTTATCAGCAGAAGTTCGCATCTTTTCTTCATCATATATTGTCCCGCTTCTCATAGTTTCATAATTATATACCATACAATTCTCTATTGTATCATCTATCAAAATATTTATATTATCAGGCTCCACATTACTCCTACCTAATTGTCCATAATATACACCATAAAAATCTCCTAAATTTGCCACTTCGTAATTAATATCAGAAGAACTCTCTAACCCCATTTTCTCTTCCAACACACTAACTACTCCATCCAGATTTTCCTGCTTCCAATGTAAATCTGTCTTATAATAATCATCTAAATCTAAACAATTTGTAATATCAATATATTCCATTTCTGGTAATAACTCTTGCATTGTTTTTTGTATATCATTAACATCAATCTTTAAATAGTCTGATTGTAAATAATAATTTTTGTCTGGTATAATAGAATAGTATATATTCATATTATCATTAAGATAATTTTCATAAACACTTTTTATTTTATTTGCCGACTTTTCTACATTTTCATTGTTTAAAGGATATTCTATCTTATAAATACCTCCATCATTTAAAAACAACCCATTATTATCCTTTTGCTTAAATACATAATCATTCCATAAGTATTTAACACTTTTAAAAGTATCTCTTAGTACAAATTGATCAACCGCATACCTATCCAAATCCTTCATAGTATTCCCTTTTACAAAATTCTCCATACTAAACACAGGAGCCTGTGCCAATCTTCTTCTCTCAGATACAGATATTGCTTCATCTTTTTTTACTACATTAGCAATAAAGATAACAAACAATATAATAAAAAATCCAACTGCTACAATTTTATCTTTTAAACCTTGTCTCATAATTTCTTCCTTACTTCCCAATTATTTATACTTTTAATATTAAAATCAGAACCTAAAATATAAAAACGGATTAAATGACCCATCCACAATATAAGCTGTGCAAATTATCATTAAAATAAATAAAAACACGGGTTCTCCTATATTGAATATCTTTTTTAATTTCTCAGAAGATGCAAATTTGCAACACAATGGTGTAGCTCCTACAACAGCAATCACAATAATAACAAAATAACTCTTAAAATAATATACACTCTCTGCTGAAGCAAATGGAATACTTCCATAACCTATCAATCCGCCTATATTTTTTACAATCTGCGAATTACTCTCTCCATTAAAAACAATAAAGCTAATCATTACTAATATTAACAAATATATATGTGAAAATACTCCAGGCAATTTTTCTAACCATTTACTTAAAAATAATTTCTCAATAATTAGCAAAATTCCAAAATATACTCCCCATATAACAAAATTCCACTCGGCTCCATGCCATAATCCTGTAAGTAACCACACTATCACAATATTCCTAATCCATTTAATTTTTGAAGTTCTATTTCCGCCCAAAGGAATATACACATAATCTCTAAACCAACTACTTAACGAAATATGCCATCTTCTCCAAAAGTCTGTAATACTTTTAGCAATATAAGGATAATTAAAATTCTCTAAGAACTCAAAGCCAAACATTCTTCCAAGACCAATTGCCATATCTGAATATCCTGAAAAATCAAAATAAATCTGTAACATATTAGAAATAGCATATAACCAATAATATAATATACTCATTTCATTACCATGCAAAAATATGTTCGTAAGTTTTCCTAAGCTATTCGCAATTAAAACTTTTTTACCCAGACCTATTATAAATCTTCTAACACCAAGAGCAAATTTTTGGAAAGTATGAGTCCTATTCTCTAATTGCTTCTCTATAGTTGTATATCTAACTATTGGTCCAGCAATAAGTTGTGGAAATAAAGAAACATACGTTGCTAATTTAAGAATATTCTTTTGAACATTAGCCTCTCCCCTATATACATCTATTAAATAACTCATCATTTGAAAAGTATAGAATGATATTCCTATTGGTAAAACAACATAAATGAAATCGATTTTATGTTTTAACCACAAATTGATATTTTTTATAATGAAATTAGTATATTTGAAGTAAACTAATAACCCAACACTGCAAATAATAGCTATTATAAGAAATATTTTTGAATACTCTGTTTTTCTATATTTATTTATAAATATACCAAATACATAAGTCAACACAATAGAAAAAGTCATTAATATTACATATGTAGGCTCCCCATAAGCATAAAACATAAAAGATGCTACTAATAATACTATATTCTTAATTCTATTTGGCACAATATAATATATTGCAAGCACAATTGGTAAAAAATAAAATAAAAATGTAATACTAGAAAATACCATTTTTCTCCCTTCTGTTCAATAGAGTAGTCTAACTCGATAGTTATGTAACGCCACTGTCAATGGGGACGGAGATTTTTGACACAATAAATAAAAAGGTGTGTCAAAAATCTCCGTCCCCATTGACAAAACCACCCAAATAATAAATTGCCGACAAAATAAAACTTTCTATTCTATGTCGACAATTTACTTAACTTAATTTACTCTGGTATTTGAAAAATCGCATTATCAGAAGGTAATACTTCTTCTTCAGCTGTTTTCTCATATACTTCACCTGTAGTACCAGCTAAATTCTTAAAACTATCATAAACACTTTTTGCCATCTCTTCATTAGTCATTATAAGAAAAACTATATCCCCACTACTTGTTGCATATACCTTTTCAGCTGATACACATATCCATTTTCTAGTATCTATTTCTTCTGACATTTTTTTAGCAATTTCATTTGCATTTACCCCATCTTTTACTTTAGCTATTATAAGTGAATATGCTTGAGCATTAATAAATGGTTCTGATACAACTGCATATTCAAAATCTTGTCCATTTTCAAGTCCAGTATAAGATTTTACAGAAGCGGAATCCGTTAAATCTATTGCTGTAGTATTAACATTATATAAATCTGTCGTTATCCCCTCATAGACTTTATTTACTAAATTAACTAAGTCTTGTTCATTACTTATCTGAGGTAAATTAGACTTTTCATTTTTTCCTATTTTTGGAATGAAAATTGCTGATACTGCAATAACTGCCACAAATACAATCACCAAGACTACTATCATAATAATTTTATTTTTTTTACTCATAATATTTATCCCCCTCGTACATTAATAGTTCCAATTTAAGTTTATATAAATTTAGTATACATGTTAACCATTTTTTATTTATAGTTCTTTAAATAATTACTCATTTTATCAATAAATTCATCATTATTAGACGTAGAAACCATTTGAGATATTAATTGTTCTGTAATATCTGCTACAGATGATGTGCTAAGAGCTTTCCTTAAAGAATAGACTATATCCATTTCTTTTTTACTTAATAATAAATCTTCTCTTCTTGTACCTGATTTATTTATATCAATTGCAGGATAAATACGCTTTTCTGACAATTTTCTATCTAACACAACCTCCATATTACCAGTACCCTTGAACTCTTCAAATATAACTTCATCCATTCTACTTCCTGTTTCAACAAGTGAAGTAGCTAAAATTGTAAGGCTTCCTCCATTTTCAATATTTCTTGCAGCACCAAAGAATTTTTTTGGTTTATGTAATGCTGATGGATCAAAACCACCTGACAAAGTTCTTCCTGATGATGGTATAACTAAGTTATAAGCACGAGCTAATCTTGTAATACTATCCAATAATATTACAACATCCTTTTTCTGCTCTGTAAGTCTTTTTGCTCTTTCTAATACCATTTCAGCAACTTTAACATGATGTTCTGGTAATTCATCAAATGTAGAATATATAACATCACCTTTTATAGAACGGATCATATCTGTAACTTCTTCCGGTCTTTCATCAATTAATAAAACTATTAATTCAACTTCAGGATTATTAGTTGATATGCTATTTGCTATTTTCTTTAACAATGTAGTTTTACCAACTTTTGGTGGAGCTACTATCATTCCTCTTTGTCCCTTACCTATTGGTGAGATAAGGTCTATAATTCTCATTGCATATTCATTAGAACGAGTTTCTAGGCGTAACCTTTTATTTGGATATACAGGAGTCAAATCATCAAATTTAACTCTTCTGTATGCCATTTCTGGAGCTTCTCCATTAACTTCGCCAACATATATAAGTGCTGGGAATTTTTCTCCTTCTTTTGGTGTTCTTGCTATACCTTTTATCTTGTCTCCCTTGTCCAATCTAAATCTTTTTATTTGGACTGGTGATATGTATACATCTTTTGGACTTGATAAATAATTTTTTCCTCTTAAAAATCCATAACCATCTGGTAATACTTCTAGTATTCCCTCTACAATATTATCTTCATCATTTGTTATTTTGTAACTGGCATTATTTCCAGAATAATCATTAATATTAGATTGTGAACTTTCTCTTGTGTATTTTTGTGAATTTTCGCTAACATTAGTTTTGTCCATATTATCAGTAAGCTGTTCTATTTTATCATATTGATTTACATCATTTGTTTCAGAATCATCCATTTGTATTAATAATTCAATTAATTCATCTTTCTTTAGTTTAGAAACATTTTTAGTCCCTTTCTCCTTTGCTAGTTGACGCAATTCAACTAATGTGTAATTTTCATAATTCATAAAATTTCTCCTTTCAAAATAATTAAATATACATTTTTATCTTATTTGGGATTTTTAAGAATAAAATGATTGAAAAAAAATTCGATAATAAGAGGTTTAGAGCCTCTTATTATTTACTAATATCGATATATACTCTTTCATTTGGTAAATACATTCCTAATTTTTCTCTTGCAATTTCTTCTATAAATTCAGTTGAATTAACATTATCTTTAATCTCTAACAATTCGGAATTATGCTGTTGTTCTTTTGATATTAAATCTAAATAATATTGTTCATCCTTTTTATATGAGCTTAATACCTGCTGTCGGGATATAATAGCATATAGCACATATATTATAATTCCTATTATAATTATTCGATTAAATTTAAATCTTTTTTTCATAAGTTTCTCCATTTTTAAAATTTTCTACAATCTATATATCTATTTCTACATTATAACACAAAATCCTGCGTTTGCCACTACTTTTTGAAAAAATTTTTAATTTTTATCAATTTTTTTAGTGGAATTAATACAAAAATGATAGTAGATTTAATAAAATTAAGTATTTTTGAATTAATTAGAATAAAATATTTACTAATACTTAAAAAATATATAAAAGAACCAAGTAGTAAAATTATTATCATGTATAATCTTATTTCTCCAGTTGAAAATGTAAATATAGTAAATAATAATAATATACCTGTTAAAATCCAAAATAATATATCTTCAATATATATTAAAATATTTGGAGTTTTAAATGACTTTCTAGTTACTCTAAATATGTCAAACAATATTCCAATAAATATTCCTGTTATAAAAAATGCTAGTACTATATAAATTTGGCTGTTCATATACTCTCCTATTATGATACCTATTTAAAAATCTTACCTAAAAAAGAAGTTCCACCTTTTTTTTCATAATCTTTTTCACTATAACTTAAATTATTTATTTCCCCTTCTACTACTACTTCTTCACTATCAATGCTAAGTTTATTTATTCTCAAATTCTCACCTTTTACTGTTAATAATCCTAGTTGAGTTTCTAAAATTACTATTTGGTCATCAAAACTAAGTACATCATTCACCCCAGAAATACTTAGTTTTTCCCTATTTTCTAATATTAAGTTTTGCATAATACTTGTGTTTAGGCTATTCTTTTTTTCTTCCATAATCATATGTATCTTCTCCTTTATTATTTTTTGGACATATTAATATATATTCACAAATTATATGGATTATTCCTAGTTCTATATGATGTAATGGCACAATTTTCGACAATTTTTAATATTATATACCAGGGGAAGTTTTGGTTCCAAAAAATTCCTCTAATTTTTTATAAAAAGAAGGTGTGCGATATGGACACAATTGTTATGAAATTTGGCGGCAGTTCAGTTGCTGATAATCTTAAATTAAACATTGTAGCAAATAAAATAATTGATATGTATGATAAAGATAATAATGTTGTTGTTGTTGTTTCTGCTCAACGGTAAGACTACTGATAGACTACTTAAAGAGGCGTACGAATTAGCTAAAGTTCCTAATGATAGAGAACTTGATGTTTTACTTAGTTCTGGGGAACAGGTTTCTATTTCCAAGTTAAGTATATTACTTAACGAATTAGGTTATAAAACAGTTTCTTTAACAGGATGGCAGGCTGGTATTTATACTAATAATACAAATCAAAATGCTATAATAGAAAATATTGATACATCTAGAATATTAAAAGAATTGGAAAAGCGAAAAATAGTAATAATTGCTGGTTTTCAAGGATTTAATGATAATTTAGATATTACTACCCTAGGTAGAGGTGGATCTGATACTACTGCAGTAGCGGTTGCAGCAGCATTAAAGGCTAAACATTGCTTTATCTTTTCTGATGTTGATGGAGTTTATACTACAGATCCTAATAAAGTATCTGAAGCAAAAAAACTGGATACATTATCATATGTAGAAATGTTAGACATTGCAGATGAAGGAGCTAGGGTTTTGCATAATAGATGTATTGAAATAGGTGAAAAATTTAATATACCTATTATAACTAAGTCTACATTTAATAATAAAACTGGAAGCAATATTATTGATAAAATAGAGGATAACATTGTAAAAAGTATAGTAAAAAATGATGATTTAATTTTGATTAACTTAAAATATGGTTCATATACTATTAAGCTATTTAATCAAGTATATGATTTTCTTATTAATAGAGATATTTTGCCTATTCAATTTATTAATAATAGTTTATCATCATTCAATGTAGATTTTTTGATGAAGGCATCTTGTTTAAATAAGTTTCAGAAAGCTTTGGATACTGATTTAAATATGTTTGATTCAACATTCAAAAATGTCAGCAGAATTGCAATAGTCGGATATGGAATTACTAATGATAGTATTGTTTTAAAACACATTATGGATATTGTGAAAAGATTTAATCTTGATATTTTTAGTATTGATATTACTAATGCTAAGATTATTATCACGTTTAAAGTGAAAGTTGAAAATAATTTATTAGAAATGTTGCATAATGAACTTTTTGAAAATTGATTTAATACTTTTATGAAGCTATTAACTTATAAAAAACAGGATTTTCTATGTAATATGGTACACACTTCCTAATTTTTACGAAATCCTGTTTTTTATAGTTAAAACCAATCTATTTAATTAATGTTGTATAGGTGTTACAAGTAGTGATAATGCTATTAATGCTAGTATAATAAAAGTTACTGATTTAACAATTTTCTTTAATCTTTTAAATCTTTCAAAATGAACATATTGTTTGTTTTCCGCTTCTTCCACATTAAAATTATTCAAAAAATCTAACATCTCTTCTTTACTTATAAAATAATTAGGAAAAGACAATTCTTTTATTTTACCCATATTATCTATATATCTAATAACAATACTATATGTTTTAGAAGGTACAAAAATATTATAATCATTAAATCTTGCTATATACACACTTTTCACTTTATCATATGGAAAAGTTCCTTCTTGCATACCAAACCTAACATATAGTCCATCTTTGGTACATTTCAATTTAAAGTAATTAAATACAAAAAAGCAAATACCAGCTATAAAGAAAAAAAGTAATACCATTAGTAATGCCTTTATATCTTTTCTAAGAACGTATACTAATAATGCTGTAAATACAAGTGCTATTACAGTTATTAAGTACTTTTTCTCTTTTAATACTGTAAATGAATTTGATACTATTTCAACATCCTCTTTTTTTATTCCAGTTATATCACAATATGTTCGTTGTTTGTAATTATTGTAAATATCTTTCCATTTTAAATTCATTTATTTATACCTCTTCTTTATTATTTTTTAAATATTCCCTCATAAATCCATTTAAATCTCCATCCATAACACTGTACACATTTCCAACTTCATAATTTGTTCTATGATCCTTTACAAGTGTATATGGGCAAAATACATATGATCTTATTTGACTTCCCCATGCTATATCCTTTTGTTCGCCTTTTAAATCTTCAATTTTTTCTTTATGCTCCCTTTCTTTTAAATCAAGTAATTTAGATTTAAGCATTTTCATTGCAGTTTCTCTATTTTGAATTTGGGATCTTTCTGTTTGACAGGCTACTACTATATTGGTAGGAATATGTGTAATTCTTATTGCAGATGAAGTTTTATTTATATGTTGTCCTCCTGCACCTGATGCTCTGTATGTATCTATTCTCAAGTCATCTGGATTAATATCAATTTCAATATCCTCTGTTATTTCTGGCAACACTTCTACTGAAGCAAAAGATGTATGTCTTCTTCCTCCTGCATCAAAAGGAGATATTCTTACTAACCTATGTACACCTTTTTCTGATTTCATATATCCATAAGCATAATCACCTGATATTAGAAATGTAACACTTTTTAGCCCAGCCTCATCACCATCTAGATAATCTAATTCTTGTATGGTGTAACCATGACTATTCCCCCACCTAGAATACATTCTATATAACATTTCTGCCCAATCTTGTGATTCTGTTCCTCCTGCTCCAGGATGAATTGTAACTATAGCATTATTTATATCATATTTACCTGAAAGCAATGTTTCAATTTCTAAATCTTCTAATTTGTTTTGGAATACGGTAGTATTATTTAATATGTCTTTTATTAAAGAATTATCTTGTTGTTTATCATCTGCTTCTTCTATAAGTAACTCAGACATATCTATTAGGTTATTTATTTCTTCATTTAAATTGTTGAAATTATCTAATTTACTTCTTATTGTCTTTATTTTCTGTAAAATTATACCTGATTTTTTGGTATCATTCCAAAAGCCCTCTTTCAAGGTTTCTTTTTCTAAATTAGATAGTTCACTTGATAAACTTGAAATGTCAAAGTGACTCACCTATTTCTTGCAATTTTTTTTGTAATTGATTTAATATATGCAGATTATCTTCTAGTTCTATTATCAAAATTTTCACGCTCCTTTAATATTTATATATTCTATTTTAACATATAATATATAAATATAATAGATTTTTTATATAAAAAACAAAAAATATCGGTTAATGTCAACCGATATTTTTTGTTTTCTTATTTTTTCATTCTGAATCTACGCCTTTTAAATTCAAGTTTTTTTCAAGAGCCGATCTCACTTCCACATCATGGTTCATTCTTGCATAATCCATAACCAAGTAGATGTAACTTCCAGCAATAATTTCAGCAATTTTGCATTTTACATGAGTTGGTGCTAGTTTAAATATTGTGTATAGTTCCCTGTCAGATGTGTTAATATTCCATACGTGCTCCAAAAGTTCATCTCCAAACATACTATATATTGATTTGAAGATACATCTTCTGTCTTGATCACCTAGTTTCTTGGAATACTTAACCACATGATAAACCTGACACGCGACTTCTAAGTCACACTTCGGATTGTTTACTACTAACATCAAGTATTCAGCATTTCTACTTTTAACAGCATCAATCAGAATTTCTTTAGGGCATCTAGAATCTTTTAACATTTCAATTGAACATTTTATACTTGATCTGTTATAAAGATTCTCCCAATACTGTGTAGGCATATACTGAATATATTCACTAACAGTAAAGTAATCCTTCGGATTTGTTTTTGCACAAATCACACTATACAGTTCTTTCATTCTCGTGCTGGATAAGGAATTAAAAATCATTCCTATAATTGAACCTTTAAGAGAATCATCTTCTGCTGTATAGATGAGACTTTCAATCAAAGCTTCATCATTGCATCTCGTCAGAGTAGCCTTGAAGAGATTTAAATTGTTAGCTACTAAATATCTGTTATTAGCAACTATCTCATCAATTACCCTGTCTGAAATGTGTTCATTCTGTAAAATTGCTAGAACCACCTTCTCTAAACATACGTTTTGGCTCAGAATTATGAGCTTGAGAACATGTTCATAATAACCAATCAAAGAAGTAGATACTATTGCTACTGCTATTTCTGTTGTAAGATCAACAAATTTAAGCTTTAAAAGCAAGGTTTCAAATACTTCTTCATTTAAGTTGGGGTGATACAGAATAAACTCAGGAGAAGCATTTCCAGACTCAATCAAATCAATCATCTGTCTAACTTCAAGTGCAGGGTTCTCTTGGATACACCTAGAAAAATAGTTTACTAAGCGTTTATCCCTTTTGTCAGCCTCTGAGAGCATTTTAATGTACTTATCAATTATTGCGGTATTTGTTGTCCTATTAAGGATATTACCCACAATATATTGATTAGTTGCATTAGTAACAAGAATCGTTCTTTGAATTGCCACGTATGGAGTATACTTGGCCAGTTCAGTAGTTACCATTGGTACGTTTAACGATACCAGTTTACATGAAGACTTAAAACTCAGATCCTTTCTTTTGGCAATATGCATAAGTAAAAAGATCTCATCTTTAAACTTATCAAATTCCAGCTGGCTGTTGAGTTTTAAAGTTCCATGTGACTTGTAATTGTCACATACTTTTTCAACGATATAATCCACTGTCTCCGGACTTGTGTACAGATTATCAACAATTTTGGTTAAAATGTTATAATCGTTGATGCTTGTCTGTGCATGATAAAACAGCACTTGGCTATCCTGACCTCGGCAATCTTGGTCCCGCTGAATCAGTCTTTTAAGTTGGGCGTACATCATGACTTTTCTCCTTTTCTTTTGTGAAAAATTTTTACCTTTTTGCAAAATAATAAATTTTGCTACGAAATATAAAACAATATTTATTGTTTTAATGCAAAAAAGGTATATTTAAATTATAAAACATTATGTAAATTTTGTCAACTATAGGAAATTTAAACATCAATAGATTAAGAAGCGGAGAATACTTTTAGTATATAAAAAAAGAAATTGGGAAAAATTACAATAGGTGGTGATAAGTATGACAAATAAAGAATTATTGTATATTGAAGATGCCTTAATGCATGAAAATTTTATGAAATCATGTGCTACAAAGGCTGCAACTCAATTAACAGATGTTAATCTTTCCACTTATATGGGAGAATTAGCACAAAAACACAATGAGATATTTAACAAATTTTTAAATTTATTATAAGGAGGTAAATTATGGAAGATAAAGATATAATGCATAAAGAATTGTTAATAATAAAAGGTGTTTGCGATTTGTATCTTCATGGTTCAATCGAATCTTCAACTGCAGAAGTTCATACAGCTTTTAAAGAAGCTTTAAACGAGTCTTTAGATATTCAAAATAAAATATATAATCTTATGTCTGAAAAAGGATGGTATAAGATGGAAAATGTTGAACAAAATAAAATTGATACTACTAAGCAAAAATTTGCAAATAAATAATCTTTAAAATTAAGGAAAGAGATTATGTTATAATCTCCTTCCTTAATTGGTTTCT
Organism: uncultured Clostridia bacterium; assembly: GCA_947630155.1. GTDB lineage: Bacteria > Bacillota > Clostridia > TANB77 > CAG-508 > CAG-492. Next base: position 7,339 of record CANRGM010000017.1, on the reverse strand, counting down.
AATGCTGTTAAGCTTCAAAATACTTTATAACAAAACAGCTTCCCTTCCCTCTCTCCGACTCAACACATATATTTCCATTATCCTTTTCAATTATAGTCTTAGATAAAGCAAGCCCTATACCAACACTATCAGCTGTGGAATTTTCACCTTTATAAAACCTCTCAAAAATGTGAGGTAGATCTTTTTTAGATATGCCATCACCAAAATCTTGAATTTTTATCAATACATAAACATTATTCTTTTCATAACTTATAGAAATTTTATTCCCAGTATTTGAATGATCAATGCAATTTTTTACAATATTAGTAATAGCCTCAACTTGCCACATAAAATCACAATTTAGCTGTGCCTTTTCATCACCATTTATCTCTACCTGAATATTCCTTAAATCACATAAAGTTGAGACATTTTTCACACTTTCATTTATAATATCTTTCACCAATCTATTCTCTCTACTAAAATTTATAGTATTAGCATCAAATTTTGACAACTTCAATATAGCTTGTACTAAAAAATTAATATTTACAACTTCTCTTTTTACATCTCTAATAAAATCCTCTCTTGTATCAAAATCCATATCCGGATTATCTATCAAATTATCTAACATTACTAATATTGAAGTTAAAGGTGTTTTCAATTGATGTGATATATCTTCAAGTGATTTTTTTAATTCTACTTTATCCTTTAACGAATTTTCCGCATTTTCTTTTAGCATAACCGTTGTCTTATATATTTCATTTTTTAAAATAGACAACTCATCTTCTGATATCTCATCAATGTGTAATGAATAATTCTTCTTATTTATTTCTTCAATATATTTAATAATTTCATCAAGCTCTTTATTTTTTTCATAATTATACTTAAAAAATATAATCAACAAAATAAAATTTGATAAAAGCAAGAATCCTATATTTATTGCCAAAAATATATGATAACTCTTATTATTTTCCAATATTATAGAATCCGTATCTACATCTATACCATACTTATCAAATAATTTTGTGTCTGAACCTTCACTATTGAATATTTGCATAATTTCATTGTCAGAAATATCAGGATATTCTTCTTTTATTTTATTGACCATTACAACTATTTTATTATTAAAGTTTTTTGTATACACATTATACTCATATATATTTATTATTAGAAACAAGCTTAATAAACATATAACACACATAAAAGTAAATATTAAATGTTTCTTTAACCTAATCTTGTTTGCCATCATCTATCCTATACCCCATTCCCTTAATAGTAACTATTATATCAGTTCCTAACTTTTCTCTTATCCTTTTAAAATATACTGTTATGGTATGGTCATCCACATCATTCCCTGTCCATTCCCATATTTTATCAAGTATGGTATTTCTAGTAACTACTTTATTGATGTTTAAAAACAATAAATTCAGCAATTTTAATTCTAAAGAAGTCAATTCTATAATATTCTGATTTTTCTTTACTAACATTTTATCCATATCAAAACTTATATCTTTTACTTGTATAACACTATTCTTCCTAGAACGCAAAATTATCTTGTTTACTCTAGCCAATAATTCTTTAGTACTAAATGGCTTAGTAATATAATCTTCTGCACCAATATTCAACCCCCTTACAATATCATCCTCTTCATCCTTAGCAGTTAAGAATATTGTAGGAATATTGAGTTGCTTTATAACATCTCTATATAATTCAAAACCATCCCCATCAGGCAACGTAATATCCAATATTATTAAATTAATCTGAGGGCTTGTTCTCAAATATTCCTGCACTTCTTCTATAGAAGTTTTTGAAATTAAATTATAATTATTTTTTTCAAAAGAATATTTTAACCCTTTTATAATTGTCAAATTATCCTCAATTAGTAAAACATTCATTTTTTTCTCCTTTGTCTATATAATATATATTTTTGCATACAAGTTGTCAAATTTCTCACCCCCCAACTTGTAGAGTAGCCTCAGAAATTCGGGGTGAGTCTGGCGGTGGATATATATTCTTTTGAAAATGCGGCTTAAGTGGGGACCGGCTAGCTACAGAGAGTTATAATTCCCCAGACCACCACAAAAACAAAAACGTCTATACGCTTACTCCCTGCCATCCAGCAATCCGACTATCACACTCAGGAATTATTACTCTCTGTGCGCTGTTGGGAAGCATTTTCAAAAGAATATATATCCACCGCCAGACTCACCCCGAATTTCTGAGGCGGCCCCCTACAAACAAACTCTAAATATTCTCATTCCTAATAGTCTCAATAATATTCTGTCTCCTAATTTTTCCTAAAGAATACCTCATTATACCAAAAATCAACAAAAACACAGCCAACACAGCAATACCAATAGCAACTAAAGGAGGCTCATACTCCACACCAGACCCTTCAGCCAAAGCACTATAAATAGCATAAGATAACCCCACACCTATCGGTATTCCAAACACCAAAGACTTAACCCCCATAAAAATACTCTCAAGCCTAATCATCCTATTAAACTCCTTCTTAGTCATACCAATAGACTTAAGCATAGCAAACTCCTGCCTACGAAGCTCCATATTAGTAGTAATAGTATTAAATATATTTGTTATACCAATCAAAGAAATTACAATAATAAATCCATACAAAAATATTCCTATAAGAGTATACAAATTCTTCATTATTTTAACATTTTCTTCCATATTATTTAAATAATAATTATTAACATCCTTAAACACTTCCTCAATATCATCCTGTAATTTACCAGCATTTGATGAATCATAATAAACATACATACCATGACACTCTGCATGTTCATCAAAAAACTGATCACTTACTATCATAATGCTATTATACTTAGCATTCTTTAAACCAAAAGGTAATTCGTCCGTTACATACCCCACATCTAATTGTAATTCATTTCTCCCACTTACATCCACAACAATTGTATCACCTTTATTATAAGAAAATTCCCTTACTCTATGATCTACATTCTTATCTTTTTTTGCATCATAAACATTCACAACTACATTATCACACAATATAGCCTTATCTTTCATTTCATCATAATTTAATCCTAAATTTGTAATATATTTTTTATATTGCTCCTCACCTAGAGCTGACATATTAATATATTCTCTACTCTTATCCTCATCTTCAGATATATGCAACATTTGTTTGTATTCACTATCATATTGAGGATTTTTCATTTGTAAGCTAACACTTCTATAAACAGTATAATCCCTAATATTATCTAACTTTGTAGTTTCTAAAGCCTTTTCATATATATTCTTCTCTGAATCCGTATACGCTACACTAAGACACATATTATAATCTGATATATTTAATTCATTATCAACAGATACAAAAGCTAAATTCATAAATGAATACAATGCTATAAATACAAATACTGATACAACTATTGATATTACAGTAGTTCTATATTTCTTTTTATTTCTCTTTAGATTTTTATATGATATATCTCCACCTATTCCGAATATCTTGTTTATAATCTTAGAACTTCTTAATTTTTTAGATTTTATTTTTATATTAGCACTATTTCTAATTGAATCAATTGGTGAAACCTTAGCGGCCTTTATCGCACTTCTAATTGCTGATAAGTATATTGTAACTATTCCTAGTAACAACGCAACCACTACCGCAATCCATGAGAATGAAAAAATCAATTTCAGATTACTTTCTTGAAACATTCCAGCCAAAAAATGATTACTTACAATTATTAGAATATATGAAGCAAGAAATCCTGATAATATTCCTAGTGGAATTCCTATTATTCCCAATATAGTTGCCTCATAAAAAACATTTCTTTTTATCTGCTTTTTAGTAGCACCGATACTTCTTAACATACCGTATTGCCTTATCTTCTCTGTAATAGAAATATCAAAGCTATTTTTAATGCAGAATACCGATGTTAACACTATTATACCGCAAACAATCATTGCAACTACACTAAGTCCCCCACTAGCTTCAATATTTAGAGGATCTGATTCTAACATTATTAAATAGTCATTTTCATTGTAACTATATTTTGCACTTTCCATTTCTTTCATTACATTTTTATACTCTTCATCACTTAATCTTGGAGAAGATAATTTTGAAAGAGTTTCTTCACTTACTCCCAAAATGCTTGAAGTAACTGCATTTGTATTCTTAGTACCTGATTTTGTATATCTTGCATAAACGTCAACATAATCACTTTCTGAATAATTTTCATTGTTGAAAGTTATAAAAGTATATCCAGGTGCATCATAACTTTCAACATTAGAAGCGGGTCTTTCAATTATTCCAACTATTTTATAAGTTATAGACGATGTTTCAATTATTTTTTCATCACTCTCAGCACCATTCTCTACATCCATAACCTCTCCATTTTCAGCATTTTCATCCACTTCCGCATAATCATATGGATGATATGGATTATTCTGATTCAATTCATGACCCTCACCATTAACCCTTTTTCCTACATCTAATGTAATAACATCTCCAACATTTAAAGTAACTCTACCATTAGTTTTTAAATGAGTAGGTATTGCTATTTCACCATCTTTCTCTGGTAATCTTCCATCCACTAATTTAATTGAAAGATTTTCAAGAGCATCCTTTGTAAATGATTTTATAAATGCATATGGTTTATATTCATTTTTAGAATCCACTAGTCTTGCATACCCTATGTCCTGTGTTATGTATAAATTCTCTACCTCTCGATTATTCTTTATTGTCTCAATTTCATTTATTGGCACATTATAAAACGCTATATGAAAATTTCCCTTTTGCTGAGTTTCAAATTTTATTAAAGAAGCTATACCACTACAATATATTGAAGCAACAGCTGTAATAAGCGCAACTGATAATATTATCCCTATGATAGTAACTATCGTTCTTTTCTTATTTAATTTTAAATTTTTTATGGTCAGTTTATTAAGCAAATTCATACTCTACACCTCCATAACTATTCTTCCATCTTCTATTTTGATAATTCTATCAGCACATTTTGCAATTTCCATATTATGAGTAATCATAATAATTGTTTGTTTTAATTCTTTATTAGATTTCTTCAATAATGCAACTATTTCATCACTAGACTTAGAATCTAAGTTTCCTGTTGGTTCATCAGCCAAGATGATTGTAGGATTTGTAATTAACGCCCTTCCTATACTAGTTCTTTGTTGTTGACCTCCTGATAACTCATTTGGTAAATGATTTCTTCTATTTTCCAAACCTAATAGTTTTAACATTTCATCCAATGTTTCCCTATTTATTTCGCGATTATCTAAAGCAAGTGGTAACGTGATATTCTCCTCAACATTTAATATAGGTATCAAGTTATAAAACTGATATATTAAACCCACCTGTCTTCTTCTAAATATTGCAAGTTTATCATCATTAAAATTAAATATATCTTTCCCATCAATAAATACCTTACCTGATGTTGGTCTATCCACCCCTCCAATTAAATGTAACAATGTTGATTTTCCACTACCTGATGCTCCTACAATCGCAACAAATTCCCCTTTTTCTACCGAAAATGATACATTATCCAATGCAACAACCTTAGTTGAGTCTTTTCCATAAACCTTTGTTAAATTCTCCACTTTCAAAATCTCCATAATCATACTCTCCTTTCGTAAACTCATTATACTATATTGAAAGTTACAACTAAGTTACAATTTAGGATTTATTTTTTTGTTGTGCACTATATTTACATAATCTTTAAATAATCTCACGCACGTCAACTGATTATGTTTATATGTTAGATACTATCATATTTGTGTCAATGGGGACGGAGATTTTTGACACACCTTTTTATTTATTGTGTCAAAAATCTCCGTCCCCATTGACACTTCATCTTTTTTTTAATTTTCATTATTTCTTTTATTAAAATTAATTTTCATAAACTATTTAATTGCTAATGTAACTTAACAATCCTCCTTTCAACAGTATAATAGCTTTTCTTCCTTTCGTATTTTCATTTTATATTCTATATTTAAGTTTTTCAACATTTTACGATAAGAGATTATTTTTAGCGATATGTGGTTTTGTTATCTTAAAATATAAAAAAATCAAATACATATTAGACAAGGGGATGTTTTTTTGTCTGCATTCTCTTGTCTCAGACAAAAAAAACGTCCCCTTGTCTACATATATTATTACAAAATCGAATAATCAGCAACTAACTATCTGCTCTATAACTTGTAATTTATCAGTATGATTAAATCAAACTAATCTGTTCACTTTTATTTGTTTTCCAACTTTTTTGTTTTGCGTCTGTTATCTTATCTCCTTCTTCATTTTCTCCAATTAAAAATGGAGATGTAGAAATATGTTTTTTCATATTTTCTCTAACTAGACCAACATTTGCATTTGCATAGCAATATTTACATAGATGCCCGCAAGTATTATATGCTCCTATATCATTTCCCATTAAACAATTACAATCTTCTCGAAGGCTTTTTCTTTTTGGTGGATTTAATTTTGTTCCTATTCCTTTTTCTACTATTTCTTGGCTCATACAACCTTTACAATCAATACCATATTCTGCAAGATATGTTTTTTCACAACAACTGTGAATTGTCATTTCATTTTCTTTTCCTATTCTTGCGAATGCTTTTCCTATTTGTATTGCTTCATCTCTTGTAGGTGGTCTAATATCAGGTGCATTTCTTTTTACCTTTTCATATAAGTCTAAAAAACTAATTGTTACATCTTTGGTATATCCTTTTAATTGTTTAGCCATTTTTTCAAATTCTTCTATATGCCTATCTATGCTATATCCCATTCCAATAAATATTGGATCATATCTCCACCCAATAGAATCTACTCCTATATGTTCTGATAATTTTTTAAAACTCTCAATTACTTTTTCCTTATTTGGAACTACTGGCTCTATATCTTTTCCATAAGGTGTTATTGTAACAAACCAATATTGTTTATATACATCTAATTCATCTAAATATTTTAGCATTGGCTCTGGATTTTTAGTACAAAATGCAAGACAATCTACTACATTTGGAGATAGACTATACTTTGTAACTTGTGATTTATAATATGGATTTCTTACATAAACAAAACCCTCTCTTATTCTATTCATCAACCATTTTGAATAAAATGCTGGTATATCTGTTCTACAACCTGTATTTATTATCATTTCTAATTTTCCTTTTCTTCAATAAATTTTTTTATATCTTCTTGTATTTCTATAAATCTATCTTCTAAATTATAAAAACTTCTTGTATCTTTATTAAATCTAACTAAAGTCCAATTTTTATTTTCAAGTATCATCTGCTCAAATGGAAATCTTATAATTCCAGGTGTATTAAATCCTACTCCAAATTCAAGTAACAATACATTTTTGTTCTT
>CANRGM010000016.1 GCA_947630155.1 uncultured Clostridia bacterium | reverse complement strand
GTGGCAGTATATCCTAATCTAGAAAAATTAACAGCTAAAAGGAAATCTAAACAAAATAAATCTAATAAAAATTAATTATATATATAAAATGGAGAGTATTTTTATTTAAAAAAATACTCTCTATTTCTTTTTCGATAATATAAAATTAGAAATTCAAAAATTCTGTCGAAAACTTTTTGACCATTCGACAAAACTTCCTATATTTCGCTCTTGGAAAACCTTGAAAAATCAACTATAATTAAAGGTATTAATTTGTAAGGAGGATTGTATTTTGGAAAGTGAATTTTTAAAAGAGGACAAGCTATTGCTAATAAAAATTACAGAGGAAATCGATCATCATAGTACAGAAAAAATAAGGAGGATGGCGGATAATGAAATTACGAGATATATGCCTAGAAAAGTTTTATTTGATTTTAGTAAGGTGTCTTTTATGGATAGTGCTGGAATCGGAATGATAATTGGAAGATATAAAACAGCAAATATGCTGGGTGGAACTGTACAAATGACAAATGTAAAACCTAGTATACAAAAAATATTTGAAATGAGTGGAGTATTAAAGATTATTCCACTAATAAAAAGTGTTTAAAAGTATGTATGGTTTATAGGTTTAGCCATAAAACCTAAATATATTATACAAAGGATGGAAGCAATGAAAGGTTTGTATGAAAATGAAATGAAATTAGAATTTTTAAGTAAATCTAATAATGAGGCTTTTGCGCGTATTACAGTTGCTGCATTTGCTGCACAATTAGATCCCACAATTGAGGAATTAGCAGACATAAAAACAGCCGTATCAGAAGCTGTTACAAATAGTATAATTCACGGATATGAAAATATGGAGGGTAAAATTAAAATAATAGCAAAAATCTTTGCAAACACAATTGAGATAGAAATATCTGATTCTGGTAAAGGAATTGAAAATGTAGAAATGGCAAGAAAGCCATTATATACATCTAAGCCTAATCTTGAAAGGTCTGGTATGGGTTTTACTATAATGGAAAGTTTTATGGATGAGGTACATATTGAATCCGTGATTGGTTTAGGAACTAAAATTACAATGAAAAAAGTTATAGAAAAACAAGAAGAATTTGAAAATGATAAACAGCTTGAAATTATAGGAGCGGAATAATAAAACATCAAAAGAAAAATGAAAAGTACACATAAGATAGAAAGGTAGGCTTGATTAAATAAATATGTATGATAATAATATTGAAGATATAATTAAAGCCAAAGAAGGTAGTGAAGATGCAATGTCCAAATTATTAGAAAACAACTCTGGCTTAATTTGGAGCATTGTTAGAAGATTTAAGGATAGAGGATATGATTTAGAAGATTTATATCAAATAGGTTCTTTGGGTTTTATAAAATCAATAAGAAGGTTTGATACCAATTTTGAAGTTCAATTATCAACATATGCAGTACCATATATATTAGGAGAAATAAAAAGATTTATTAGAGATGACGGACCAATAAAAGTGAGTAGAAGTATAAAAGAATTATGTGTAAAAATAAAAGAAGTACAAAAGGAATATTTAAATAAAAAAGGAATAGAAATAAAACTAGAAGAAATATCAAAAATATTAAATGTTTCAAAAGAAGAAATTGCAGCAGCTTTAGATTCGGTTAACTGTGTTGATTCAATATATGATTTAAATTATAAGGATGATAGTGAGGGAAATATATTAGATAAAATCCCAGCAAATGATAATAATGAAAAAAATTTGATAGATAAGATTGTATTAAAAGATGCTATAAATAGGTTAAATGAAAGGGATAGAAAAATTATTCTTTTAAGATATTTTAGAGGTAGTACACAATCACAAGTAGCTAAAGTTTTAGGTATAAGTCAAGTGCAGGTTTCAAGAATTGAGAAGAGAGTGCTGGCTGATATGAAGGAAATGTTGGCAGTATAGTTTTTATTAAAGGAGCAATTTTATAAATGAAAAAGATTGTTATATATGTTTTGATTTTAGTTATATTAACATTTATAATTCCATTTTTTTTTACAAATGCAACAATTGAAAGTAAAGCAGTAATTGAGGTTGATTTACAAGAAAATGAAGAAATAGAAGTAAATCAAGAGACAGAACAAGCTATAGAGCAATCAAGTGTAGATGATGCTCCATATGAATATAAAAATTATAATACAATAAAACTACTCCATTCCAAAACCAATACAATAGAGGAATTGCAATTAGATGAATACTTATATGGTGTAGTATCTGCAGAAATGCCTTATGATTTTGAATTAGAGGCTTTGAAAGCACAAGCTATTGTTGCAAGAACATATACACTTTATAAAATAAATGAATTAAAACATGGAGAAGCACATATTTGTGATGATTCTTCATGTTGTCAAGCATGGATTAGTAAAGAAGATAGATTAGCCAAATGGGAAGAAAAAAGAGCAGAAATTAACGATATAAATCCAGAAGAAAATTGGAACAAAATAATGAGGGCTGTTAATGAAACAAAGGGAAAAATAATTACATATGATGGTAAGCCGATAAATGCATTTTTTCATTCAAATAGTGGAGGAGCAACTGAAGCACCTGTTAATGTTTGGGGAGGAACAGGTTATCCATATCTTCAAACAGTTGAAACTTCTGGTGAAGATGCATATACTCAATACAGCTCAGAGGTGGTAGTATCAAGAGAACAGTTTGTTAACAAAATGAAAGAAAAATATCCTGATTTTAATATAAATTTTGATGATGAAACTTGTATCCAAATTATAGAATATACAGATGGAAAAAGGATAAAAACCATAAAAATAGGTAATTGCAACTTATCTGGTGTAGAAGTAAGAAGTATATTTGCTTTAAAATCTGCTAATTTTTCTATAGAGGTTGGTAGTCAAGATGTAAAATTTTCAGTAATTGGTTATGGTCATGGTGTAGGCATGAGTCAGACAGGTGCTGATAGTTTGGCTAAACAAGGATATAATTGTGAAGAAATTGTTAAACATTTTTATAGTGGAGTAGAAGTAGTGAATTTTTAACTTACTCATTTGAGGGGTTGAAATTTTGACAGTATTGATAGTAAAAAATGTGAAAATTGATATGTATAAATTTTGTCAATTGGGAAATAATTCAACTAAAGAAAAATTTAAGGAGGATAACTTATGGCTAAAAATTTAAGAGATAAAAAGATAAATCAGATTATGTATATTTCATTAGGAGGGGCTCTTGTAGCAATTATTCTTTTTATTGTATTGTTTAATTTTTTTACTAATAAAAGAGAAAATGAAAACAATGACTTTCAAGTAGGAGATATTAACAGTCAAGATCAAACATTATCAGAAGAAGCCAATTCTTCTATAGGAAAAAAAGTTGATGAATTAGAGAATTCAGATGATAAAGATGAATGGCAAGCAGTACAAGTTACTGATGATGTAGATGAACAATCAAATGAAGATATTAGTAATCAAAATAATACTCAAACTAATGATATAGCTACTAGTCCAGAAATTTCAGATAATACAAGTGAAATAGTTTCAATGAATATGGCTAATGCATCAGAAGATGAAACAACTACAGGTGATGGGGATGTGAATGTAGCTAATCAAGAAACAGAAGAAGCAAAAGATCCTACATTTTCAATGCCTGTTGATGGTGAAATAGCTAAATCTTATGGAAAAGAAAAATTAATTTATTCTGATACTTTAAAAGAATGGACAACACATTTAGGAATTGATATAAAGGCTGATAAAACTTCAGTTGTAAAAGCATCTGCAGATGGAAGTGTTAAGTCAATAAAAAATGATCCTAGATATGGACTAACAGTTGTGGTTGAACATGATAATGGTTTTAGTTCAGTATATTCTAATTTATTGACAGCTGAGTTTGTTGTGGTTGGAGAGACTGTTAAAGCAGGACAAACTTTAGGAACTGTAGGGAATTCGGCTACTTTTGAGATATTGGATGAGGCACATTTACATTTTGAGATTTTAAAAGATGGTAATTCAGTAGATCCTGAAATGTATATTAAATAAGATTTTAAAAAAGGGCATTCTTTTGTAGAATGTCCTTTTTTGACAGAGTACTGCAAAAGTTAAATTTATAAAATATTGTAAAAGAAAAATAATTATGATATCATTTTCAAAAGTAAAAGCAATAATTAATAGTTTACAACTATTAGATAGGAGGAACCAAAGTGGCAGAAGTAAAATGGACCAAAGAACAGGAATTAGCTATAAGTGAAAAAGGTAGCAACATATTAGTAGCTGCTGCAGCACGGTAGTGGAAAAACAGCGGTTTTAGTTGAAAGAATTATAAATAAAGTAATAAATGACAAAGTTGATATTGATAAAATTCTAATAGTGACTTTTACAAGTGCTGCTGCAAGTGAGATGAGAGAAAGGATTTTAGAGGCAATTTATAAAAAAATTGAGGAAGATCCTTCTAATAACCATTTACAAAAGCAAATAATTTTGTTAAATAAATCAAATATTAGTACAATTCACTCATTTTGTTTGGATATAATAAGAAATAATTTCTATGAAATTGATACTTCAGCTAATTTTAGAGTAGCAGATACAGCAGAAATTGAACTATTAAAACAAGAGATAATAGATGATCTATTTGAAGAAAAATATTTAGCCGAGAATAAAGATTTTGAAAGGTTACTAGACACATATACAAATTACAGAGGAGATGAAAATTTAAGACAATTAATTTTGAATGTATATAGATTTATCCAGAGTAGCCCATTTCCAGAAAAATGGTTGAATGAACAAGTAGAGAAATTTAATTTAAGTGATAAATTGGAAAATGATTTTTCTGAAACTATATGGGGACAGATTATATTAGAAAATTTTAAAGAGGAATTGACAGATTGTATTTTGAAATTAAAACAAGTTCATAAAAATATATCAAAGTATGAAGAATTAACGAAATATCAAGATCTTATTAGTAAAGATATAGAAAATCTAGAAAATTTAGAAAATAGTACAACTTCCTGGGAAGATGCATATAATGTAGCACATCAGCTTGTATGGGATAAATGGCCATCTGATAAAAAAATAACTTTAGAAGCAAAAGATGAAGCACAAAAAATTAGAACAGATACTAAGAAAAAAGTTGTAAATACAATTGAAAAATATTTAATATATAATTCTAAACAGGCAAATTCTGATATATTTGAAATGTATGGCATTTTGAATTCGATAAAAAATTTAATAATAGAATTTTCAAATAAATTTTCTATTAAGAAAAAGGAAAAAAATATTGTAGATTTTAATGATATTGAACATTTCGCGTTAAATATTTTACTAAAACATGATGAAGATGGTAGAATTTACGAAACAGATGTAGCAAAAAAATATAAAGAAAAATTCGAAGAAATTGCAATAGATGAATATCAAGATAGTAATTTGGTCCAAGAATATATTTTGAAAAGTGTTTCAAAAGGTAACAATGTATTTATGGTTGGTGATGTTAAACAAAGCATTTATAAATTTAGACAAGCAAGACCAGAGTTATTTCTTGAAAAATATGCTACATACAAATTAAAAGGTGAGGACATATCAAATGGGCAGAAAATTCAGTTATTTAAAAATTTTAGAAGTAGAGAAAATGTGCTTAATTTAACCAATCTAATTTTTGAGAATATTATGAGTTCGAATTTGGGAGACATATGTTATGATGAAAAAGAATTTTTGAATTATGGTGCTAATTATCCTGAACCAGAAAATTGTGATAAGAATTATGCTGGAATAGCAGAACTAGATATAATAGATTTAAAAATACCAGAACCAGATATTTATAAAGATACAAATAATCAAGGAGATAATAATTCATATACTTCAGAAAATCAAACAGAAGACAAAGAAGAAAATGATGACTTATTAGAAAGCCAAGAAAGAGTGGAGGACATAGTATTAGAGGCTAAATATGTAGCAAAAAAAATAAAAGAACTTATAGATAGTAATTATATGGTGTTTGATAAAAAAATGGGATATAGAAAAGTAACATATAAAGATATAGTTGTACTATTACGTTCACCAAAAATGTCAGCTCCTATATTTGAAAAAGAAATATCAAATCTAAATATGCCGGTATTTAGTGATGTTTCTTCAGAATTCTTAGAGTCAATGGAAATACAGACAATTATGTGCTTATTAAAAATAATTGATAATCCTATGCAAGATATTCCACTAGTTACAGTATTAAGATCAAGTATAGGTGGTTTTACAGATAATGAATTAGTTGAGATCAGAGGAAATGATAAAAAAATTTCATTTTATGAATCATTAAAAAATAAATATGAATTATTAAAAAATGAAAAAGAACAAAGTAATTTATTTAATAAAATTGAATTATTTTTAGGTAATTTAAAAAAGTGGCAAGATGAAGAAAAATATATGGAATTAGATGAATTAATTTGGCAAATTTATAGTGATACAAATTTTTATAATTATGTTACACTTTTACCAAATGGCGGATTAAGACAAGCTAATTTAAAAATGCTTTTTGAAAGAGCTAAACAGTATGAAACTGCAAGTTTCAAAGGCTTATTTAATTTTATCAATTTTATAGATAAATTACACTCAAATAGTGGAGATTTATCATCTGCAAAATTGATAGGAGAAAATGAAAATGTAATTAGAATTATGAGTATTCATAAAAGTAAAGGTCTTGAGTTCCCTGTGGTTTTTCTATCATGTATGGGCAAACAATTCAATTTACAAGATTTAAATGATAACATAATTCTACATCAGGATTTGGGCTTTGGACCAAAATACATTAATTGTGATAAAAAAATAGAATATACTACTCTTGCAAAAGAAGCTATAAGAATGCAATCTAAAGTAGAAACATTATCAGAAGAGATGAGAGTTCTATATGTTGCATTAACAAGAGCTAAAGAAAAGCTCATAATTACAGGTTTATCGAAGGATTTAGAAAAAGATTTTAAAGAAAAAGAAAATTTAATTCAATTGTATAAAGATGAGGATAAAAAGATAAATTATGTATTATTAAAAAAATGTAAATCATATTTAGATTGGATTGAATTGGTGTATTTTAATAACATAAAAAATATTAATGAATTTATGCAGGTAAATGTAATAAAAAAATTAGATTTACTAAAAATTTTGGATACCAATGAATTAGTGGAAGAAGAACAAAACATTATAAAGAAAATAAATGATAGAGCAAAAGAATGTGACGAGTCTAAAATAAATGAATTAGCTAAAATATTAAAATGGAAGTATAATTATATGGCTTCATCAGTTATTCCAACAAAAACATCTGTCACAAAATTAAAAGATTCAGAAGATGAAGAATCAGAATTTGCAGTAGCTAGACCTCAGTTCTTAAATGAAGATGTTAAAATTACTAATGCACAAAAGGGAACTTTGATGCACTTATGTTTTCAAAAATTGGATGAAACAAAAGAATATACAAAAGAAATGTTACAGCAATTAGTTAATGATTTAGTATATAGAAAAATAATAACACAATTAGAAGCTGAATCAATAAATATGTATAAACTATATTCATATACCAAATCAGAGTTATTTAGGCAGTTAAGGAATGCTAAAAAGATATATAAAGAACAACCATTTTATATAAGTTTAACAGCTGATGAAATTTATGAGAATGGCTTGAAAGATAATATATTAGTACAGGGAATTATAGATTTATATTTTATAAATCAGGATGGAGAAGTTGTGTTAGTAGATTATAAAACTGACTATGTTGAAAAAGGAAATGAATTGGTCTTAGTTGAGAAATATAAAAATCAATTAAAAATATATAAAAAGGCTATAGAACAGGCTTTGGAAAAAAGTGTAGATAAGTCTTATATTTATTCAGTTTATTTAGATAAGTTGATTGAAGTCTAGTGAGATATCAAAAAACTCCTGCACAACATGCAGGAGTTTTTTATGCAAATAAAGTTGCAATAAGACCAATCAATACAGAAGAACAAATTCCAAATACAAGTACAGGTCCTGCCACAGTAAACATCTTTCCACCTACACCCATAACATAGCCTTCAGACTTATATTCAATAGCAGGAGAAACAATAGAGTTTGCAAACCCTGTAATTGGAATTAAAGAACCAGCACCAGCAAATTTACCAATTTTATTAAACAGATTTACTCCTGTAAGTAAAGCAGCTACTCCTATTAATACAATAGAAACAACAGTTGAGGCAGATGTTTGATCTAACCCTTTATACGTACAGAAATCCATTATAATTTGGCCAATAGAACAAATTAGTCCACCAACCCAAAATGCATTAAAACAGTTTTTTAAAATAGGAGAATTGGGAGATTTTTTATCTACATAATCACTATATTCTTGTTTTGTTTCAATAGGTTTCATAAATTAAATCAATCCTTTCTTTTTATATAAAAATTTTACTAAGAATTTCTTTCAGTATCAATCACAAAAGAAATATCTAAATCTACATAGTATTCTGAAATTTTATTTCCATTAATTTTGGCATGTTGATTTAAAACCTTAACACTAGATAAATAATCAATACTTTTAGAAGCTTCAGTAATTGCAGAAGTAATGGCATCTTTCCAAGATACTTGTGAACTACCTGTAATTAATAAATGTTTTTTAATATCCATAATATCATCCCTTCTTTTTTAAATTACAAATTACAATAAGTTTATTTTTTGTAGAGAAATCCAATTCAATAATTTTATATTATTGTAACTTTTTTTCAAAAAAATATACAAAAAAATTGTAATTTATGATATTATAAAAAACAGTTAAAAAATTGTGGAAAGAAGGATATTTATGAAGGAAAAAGTAGTATTTGTAGTAGTATTTATATTATCAATTATTTACATTCTTATAGGAAATAGAATTGCAACAAAAAATAATGCAATATTAGATGATGTAACAAAATTAGATTATACTAGAGCAGAAGTTACAAGAATTCTAGAAAGAAAAGAAACTCCAGTTCAAGTAGGAGACTTAGAAGACCAATATAATACTGATATAACTTTTGAAGCACAGCTAACTTCAGGAGAACACAAAGATGATTTAGTTAGAGGAACTCAAAATATATCAACATATATTTCAGGAACAATAAAAGAAGTAGAACCAGGTGACAAAATTTTATTATATAATGAAGTATCATATGAGGGCGAATCTAAGTGGTATTTTATGGAATACTCTAGAACTTCAGCAATAATATGGTTAACAATATTATTCCTAGCATTAATATTGTTATTTGGAAGAACAAAAGGAATAAAAACCTTAATATCTCTTACGTTTACTGTATTATCTATATTCATAGTGTTCATTCCAGCAATATTAGGAGGTCAGAATATATATGCATGGACTATAGTAACATGTGCATTTATAACATTTAGTACAGTTATACTTGTATATGGATGCAGTAAAAAAACTCTTGCTACAGCATTTGGATGTATAGGTGGTGTTTTGGTAGCAGGTCTATTAACATTAATTATGAATAGTGTTTTAAACTTAACAGGATTTGTAGATGAAAATGCAATATATCTTGAACAGTTAAATTCAGCTATAGATTTAAAAGCAATTATATTTGCAGGAATTCTAATAGGTGCATTAGGAGCTATAATGGATGTTTCAATAGATATTGCATCATCATTAAATGAAGTATCAACCAAGGCAGAAAAATTAGGGTTCAAAGATATTATGAAATCTGGATTAAATATAGGAAAAGATATTATGGGAACAATGACAAATACTCTTATATTAGCATATATAGGAAGTTCTTTATCAACAGTTTTACTATTAACTGCAAGTAGTCATTCAATATCATATTTATTTAATTTGGAGATGATTGTTGTAGAAATATTGCAGGCTATAGTAGGAAGCATAGGAATTTTAACTACGATACCATTAACCTCATTAATTGCTGCAAGTTTATATAAATATGTTGATACGAGTAAATATGTATATAAATATAAAGGCAGAAATAGGGAGTAATTTTATATGGATAACAATGCTAGAAAACAAATCAATGAAATATATAGGTAAAATGGTTTTTAGGAGGAAAATAATGTACGCATATATAAAAGGAACATTGGAAATTAAAACAACGGAATATATTGTAATAGAAACAGGTGGAATAGGATATAAAATATTTATGTCTGAGTCTGGTATAGATAGATTAGGAGAGATAGGAGCAGAAGTTAAAGTTTATACATATTTAAGAGTTAGAGAAGATGATATGAGTTTATTTGGATTTAACACTAATGAAGAATTACGCATGTTTGAATTATTGTTGTCAGTAAGTGGTGTGGGTGCAAAATCTGCAATAGTTATATTATCTAATATAACACCATCAAGTTTTGCCTTGGCAGTAATTACAGATGATGTTAGTAAATTAAAAAAACTTCCAGGGATAGGTCCTAAAACTGCTCAAAGAATTATATTAGAATTAAAAGATAAATTAAAAGCTGTAGAAAATACTAATAAAAATGAGTTAGAAGAAATGTTGTTAAAGAAAGAATCTGATGGAGAGAATATTTCAGAGGCTATTTCAGCATTACAAGTATTAGGTTATACTAGAAAGGAAATAGATAAAGCATTTGAGAAATTTGATAAAGCAGATTTAAGTGTTGAAGATATTATTAAAAAAGGATTATTGTATTTGGCAAAGTAAGGAGTTTGTAAAATGATGAATAGCAACGAACCATTAGCATTTAGAATGAAACCCGAATGTTTGGAAGATTATGTGGGACAAGAGCACATTTTAGCAAAAGACAAAATATTATATAGAACTATAAAAGCAGATAGATTATCAAGCATTATATTATGGGGTCCTCCTGGATGTGGAAAAACATCTTTGGCAAAGGTTATTAGTAATACAACAAAATATAAATTTAAAAAAATAAATGCAGTTACTGCAGGTGTTTCTGATATAAAATCAGCAATTGAAGAAGCTCAAAATATAATGTTAAATCCTAGTGGAAAGTGTATTTTATTTATAGATGAGATACATAGATTCAATAAACTTCAGCAAGATGCATTATTACCATATGTTGAAAATGGTACGGTGATTTTAATAGGAGCAACAACTGAAAATCCATATTTTGAAGTTAACAAGGCTCTTATATCAAGATCAATGGTATTTAAATTAAATCCACTAACAAAAAATGATATATATAAAGTTTTGAAAAAAGCAATTACAGATAAAAGAGGTTTAGGGGATTATAATATACAAGTTGAAGATGATACTTTAATGAAAATTGCAGAGGTTTCAAATGGTGATGTAAGAACTGCATTAAATGGATTAGAAGTAGCGGTACTAACAACAGAAATGGATTCAGATGGATGTATTCATATAACAAACGAAATTGCTGCTGATAGTGTTCAAAATAGAAAAGCAATTTTTGATAAAAATGGAGATAGTCATTATGATAATATAAGTGCTTTTATAAAATCTATGCGTGGAAGTGATGCTGATGCTACTTTATTTTATTTAGCAAGAGCTTTAAATGGTGGAGAAGATCCAATGTTTTTGGCGAGAAGAATTGTGATTTCAGCTGCAGAAGATGTTGGAATGGCAAACCCAAATGCTTTAGTAATTGCAAATTCTGCTATGCAAGCTGTTCACATGGTTGGAATGCCTGAGGCAAGAATAATTTTAGCAGAGGCAGCAGTATATAATGCTAAATCACCAAAATCTAATGCTTCTTATTTGGGGATAAACAAGGCTTTGGCTGATGTGGCTAGTATAGATACTGGGGAAATTCCAATGCATATAAGGAATGCACCTGCAGAAGGTATGGAAAAAGAAGGTTATGGGGTTGGTTATAAGTATCCTCATGATTATCCGGGACATTATGTGGAACAGCAGTATTTGCCGGATAAGATGGTGGGGGTGAAGTATTATGTTGAGGATGAGACTGCAATGAAGATTTAATGCTTTTGCAGGGGGCCGTCAAATTCACTAGTTATGTAATGCAGTTAAATATATTAACATTCCGTTCGTTTGCTGGCGTGGGAGTTTGGGAGAAAGACTTTAGGTGGGGGCGCCAAACTGCGCACTCCACTTCATGTTAATATATTTAACTGCATTACATAACTAGTGAATTTGACTACTCTGCAGTATTTTGTCGAGAAAATTATTGCTACAAAAATTCTATAAAGCATTGAAATTTCTGGGGAATTTTGGTATAATTACGAAGTATCAAAAATATTCGAAAGGATGTTGAATAAATGAGTAATAGAGAGAAAAAATACTTTATTAAGGATGTGGAATTAACTTCTTTAGATGAAGATAAACTTAATTATAAAGATATAGTTAAAAATTTGGAGTTAATTATAGATAGTACTGAGACACCTTTTAATATAGCTATTACAGGAAAGAGTGGGAGCGGTAAATCATCTATAGTTAATTTTTTAGCTACGAAGTATGAAATGGATTCTGAAAAATATAGTGTTGATAAGGTTAATGTGTGGAAAGAAAATGTTTCTATAAAAAATTATTTGGAGCATAAATTCGGTAATGCTAATGATACAATGGGAAATAGCAAATTGGAGGATGAAATTCATACAGAGCATACTGAATTTATTGATAATGAATATAGCAATTTAAAAAATAATACTGTAGAGAATAATAAGAAGAAAAACAATAGTAAGGCATTAAGAATTATTGTAGCTATATGTAATGCTATTTTGACATTTGTGGCATGTTTCTTTTTTACAAGTATAGTTTTTGTAATAATGGAATATTTTGAAAATAGAAGTATTTATAGAGCAAGTGATATATTTTTTGTTGAGAATACATATATTAATTATTCTGAAAATCTGGGATTTATAATGTTATTTTCATTAGTATTAGCAGGAATAGTGGGTATTGTTTATAATTTATTTATAAAAAAGGATAAAAAAGAAGAGAATGTTAAATTTAATGATAATAATTATCCAGAAACTAGAAATGTAATAACTCCTATTAATGTCGAAGAAAACCAAACAAATAAGAAAAAAAATATAGTAATAATAGAAGACATAGATAAATTGTCTGTTTCAAAGATTGTAAAGATATTAGAAGAAATTAAATATTTCAATAAATATGAGAATTGCATTTTTATAGTACCTTTTGAAAAAAGCGTTTTGAAGAAGGTTATTGAAATTAGGAATACAATAAAGTTTAGTCCAAAATACAAACCTTTGAAATTTGAAAAAGTGCTTGATAAGATATTCCAATTCCAGATATGTATACCACAAATTTCTAATAAAGAGTTAAAGGAATATGCAGTTAGTTTAGTTGAGAAAAATATACCTGATTTTATATATGAATATTGTGATAGTGAAGTACTTGAAAGTGTTATAAGAAATGTTTTAATATATAAAAATGTAGCTACACCAAGACATGTAAAAAAACTTATAAATAATTTTGTGAATTATAAGTTGTTAGTTTTAGCTAAAATATCAGATGGATATATTGATGAAAATATAATTGATGCAAATGATTTTGATTTCCAAATTGCTAAGCTATCAGTTTTACAATTGGATTTTGAAGATTTTTATGATTTAGTGCTTGAAGATTATACATATTTAGATAAAATTTTAGAATTATATAGTTTGGATGAAGAAGAATTAATTATTAAATATGATGATATAGAAGAAGAGTTAAAACCTTTTGTAAAATCAAAATATAGAGCTCTAAAAAACTTTTTAATACAAACTCAAAATTATTCATGTGATCAGTTAATAAATATAATAAGTAAAATAGAAGACACACAAGATGATTTATATGAAGAAATGAAAATTGAAAATTATATTATAGAAGATGATGATATATCTAATTGGAGTAGGGAACAAGTTTTAGAAAATATAAAATTAATGAACAATGGATATTCTCAAATTGATGTACATGGAAATACATTAATTGATTTATTAAATAGGTTAGAAGAAACTATAACATATGAAAATTATCAAGATACATTTGAGGTTATTAAAGATAATAGCGATTGTTTTTTCGAAGAAAATGAAAGTATATCTGCTTATGTACAATTTCTAGTGGATTATATTCATTTATCTCCTAATCCAGATGAAGTTATTGCAGAGTTAGATGAAAACTTTATGAAAATTGGAAAATTATGTGAGTTGAATAAAAATATAAAAGGGTTAGAGAATTTTGATTATGATAAGGCATATGAATTTATGGCAAAGTGCATAGATAATTATGATTTACATAAAGCTACTTATATAATAGATTCTATACTTTCAGATGAGAATTCTGTAAAAGATTGTCTAAACATTGAAACCAAAATGAAAAATCACAATCTAGTTGATGTTATAGAATGTAATGTTGATTATATAATTGAGGCAGAAAATAGCAAATACAATATTAATATTGAAGATGAAAATGATGTTAAGGAAGAAGATATAAATCTTAATGCTAATAATGATATTGAAAACAATTACATACTATTAAAAAATCTTTTAGAATTATGTGTTATTAAGCAAATATACTTAAATCAAACTGATGTATTAAAAATCTTAGAAAAAACATTAAATAATAGAGAAGATGTAGAGTATATTTTATCAGTGTATTCTATATTGAATAAATTAGACAAAATGTATTTCTATGAAATAAGAAAAGATTTTAATGAACTAATATACGAAAACTTTCATATGAGTGAAGATGACTCTATAAAAAATGCAGTTATAGAATGTGTGCAACATTTTAAAAATACACACTTGTTTAAAACTAAATTAACAGAATCAGAAGCAGTTTTTTACAATGAAATTAGTAGTAAATTATAATTAATAGTATTTAAAAAATACATATGATTATAAATATATAGCAAACAAAAAAATTCAATTCTAACAGAATTGAATTTTTTTGTGACTATAGGCTATACCAGAAATACGAAAAATGTACATATATTTATTTAAAAAGTATCTCTATATTTCTTTCCAAAAACTCCAACACCACTGATTCCTTTTTGACCATCTCTTAATTCGTTTTCAAAATCCTTAATTGAAACATACTTATTTCTATCTGTAATAGCAATATTTTCTGCAACAATCAAAGGATCAATAAAATCTATTAAAATTCGAGCAGGAGATGAAGCAAAATTTGCACCTGCTTGAATTAATGCCTCGTAATAACTCTGACAGGCTCCTGCAAAAATAGCTAAATTATTAGAGTAATTTTCCCAAGCGCGTGCCTCCATTACAGTTTTTACAAAATATGAAGAATTTCTATAATTATATATATCATTGAAACCAGTACCTCTTTTAATCATACCATCATGTCCTGTAACAACTAAAATATCTGGTTTATATCTATCTAATAAATTTTTCACAACAATGGGCTGTCTACTTTCAGATATGTTTCTTACTATAGCATTGATTCCCATTTCCCTATAATATCTAACTGATTTTTGGGAATATTTATTATCACCATCTAAATGCAAAACTCTTCCATAATTAGGAAGTCTTCTTAAACGCTTTGTATATTTATTTAAATGAATAAGAAATCTATTTTCAATACTCTTTTCATTTGATTTAACAATACGTTTATCAATTATTTCCAAATCTTCTATAGGACTATCAGCCTTTATTCTCATGGTTAACCCCTTCAAAATGGCTATTTGAGTATTGTTACTTAATTTAATAATTCTATCAACTACAAAAAATATATCTTTTCCATAAGAAATTCGACCAACTATATCTCCTTTTTTTATTTTATCCAATTCAAACACACTCCTCCATTTTACATAAGGCTAATATATTCTATGTGGAAAAATGTCGAAATGTGCGTAGAATATAATAGATGTCTAAAAATGATGAAAAGCAACAGTAAATGTAATATTTTTGTAATAAAAATGTGATATAAATGTAATATATGAAACTCGTACCTTGAAACCGTTGAAAATACTGAGATACGTGAAATTTACCAGGTTAGACCTACTTTGACAAAGTTTTCACCAAATGCTATAATTAGTATATCTTAAAGAAGTAGGTGATTGATAAATGATTTGCAAAAATGATATTTCAAATATTAAAGCAGATATTGAAGAAATGAGTGACAATAAACAACGAATAATTGTTAAAGGGTCTCTAGGAAGGAGTAAATCGTTTGAAAAACAAGCTACAATAGAGAAAGCATACCCAAATATGTTTATAGTAAAATATGAAAATGAAGATAGAAATGCAACTTGGAGTTATATAGATGTTTTAACTAGAACTGTTGAACTTGAAATTTTTGATGGAGAAAGATATAATCCATTATTACCACCATTAGCAGAGGAAACAAAAAGAGCTAAAGCAACATTATAATTAAATAAAAATATGTAAATATACAATGAGGTTGTTAGAAAAATATGAAAATATTTTTTAGCAACCTCATATTTATTTTATCTTCATTTAAAAAATAGGAATTATTTTACAAATTGATAAATATACTTTACTAAATAAAAAGGAGGTAAAGAAATGGCTATAGAAACATTAAAGGAAAATTTATGTGTAAATCAAATAATTGGAAGATCAAAGGAAAACATAGTTGCTGAAGGTGATGCTATTATACCAGATATAAAACCAGATATATTAAGTACAATAAATACAAATGGAGCAGTATGTATTTATAAAAAAGAGGTATTAGATGGCAAAATAAGAATAGATGGGGGAGTACAAGTATATATAATGTATTTAGCAGATGATGAAAACAGTAATGTTAGAGGAATCAATACTGTCATAGATTTTACAAAGGTAATAGATATGGAAAATATTAATTCTAATATGAATATGGATAGCAATATAAATTTAAAAGATATAGAATGTAAAATTTTAAATGGACGAAAGATTAGCATTAAAGCAAATATGGATATTGATATTAGTGTATATTCTAATGAAAGTATAGAATTTATAAAAGAAGTTGAAAATAGGGATGATGTGCAAATATTAAATACAATGACTACAATAGATTCTTTGTTAGGAACAGGAACTACTAAAGTTTATGCCAAAGATACAGTAAGTTTGGAAAGTACAGATAATTTAGCGGAGATTTTAAAATTTAATATTAATTTAACAAATAGAGAAATAAAAACAAGTTACAATAAAATTCTTGCTAAAGCAGATATGCAAGTAAATATTGTGTATTTAACAGATGATGGCAGGGTCAATGAAGTTAAATGGGTAATTCCTGTTATGGGATTTATTGATATGCAAAATATTTCTGATAATAATTTATGTAATTTAAATTATGAAATAAAAAATATCTTATTAAAACCAAATTCAGCAGAAGAACATTCAATTTATGTTGAAGTAGAATTTGAAATATATTGTAATGTTTATGAGAAAAAAGAATTAAATATAATTCAAGATTTATATAGTCCATCTGAGAACATTAATATTAATCAAAAAAATATAACAGTAATGCAAGATAAACAAAATACAGAAGGTGTATGTGTATTAAAAGAAAAAATAATAATTCCAGAGTTTCACAATAGTAAAATTTGTAATAGCGAAGTAACACCACGAATATTAAAACAAAATATATATAATGACAGGATAATGTATGAAGGTGAATTGGATATAAAATTTATGTATTTATCAAGTGTAACTAATAGGGTGGATATTAAAGTTCAAACCATACCATTTAATGCAAACATAGAATGCCAAGGCGTATCTCCAACATCTAATTTAATAACTAGAGTTGATGTACAAAATCAAGATTTTGTTGTTATGCCAGATGGAAGTATAGAGTCAAATATTGAATTAAAAATAAATGGTGATATTTCAAAAATGATGGAGATAAAAGTGATAGATAACATAGAAGTTTTAGAGAATAATGAAGAAAATATTTACAGTATAGTCGTTTATTTTGTTAAACCTGGTGATACTTTATGGAATATTGCAAAAAAATTTAAAAGTACTATAAAGGCAATTGCATCAGTTAATGGAATAGAGGATGAGAATAAAATAAACGTAGGTCAGCAGTTGTTTATACCTAAATTTGTATAGATGAAATTTATACTGTAATTTAACATTAAGAACTGGGAAAGCAACAATTAAGTAAAGTTGTGGGAGTTATAATGGATAAAATTTATTCAAGGAAAAGGTTTTTAATTCCAAAGCTTAGAATTGTTAGATGGAAAAAAGGCAGAAGTAATTTATCAAGAAAGCTGAGAAACAGAAATTCTAATTTTTCTGATAAAAATGGTGCAAATCTAATAAATGATAATAGTAATAAGATAATAAGCAAAAAACTAATTAAAACATCTTTAGTAGTAATTATAGCTGTTTTTATTGCAAATAGAATAATAGCAACAATAGAACCGACTATGGATGTATTATGTATTGATATGGCAAAATCAATTGCAACTAAGGTCTCAAATGAACAGGCTACAATAGTGATGAATAATTATAAATATGAAGATATTTCTAGTGTATTAAAAGATGAACAGGGAAATGTAAAAATGATTCAAATGAATACAGTTACAGTTAATGCTATAACATCTGATGTGGCTTTAAAAATACAAGATGGGTTAAATAATTATCATAGTGGGGAGTTTTATATAAAATTGGGTACTTTTAGTGGAAGTAAAATTCTTTCTGGTAGAGGCCCGGACATTCCGATAAAGATGTCAACAACTGGTAATGTTGAAACTGATTTGGTTTCTCAATTTTCACAGGCTGGAATAAATCAGACTATACATAGGATTTATTTGAATGTAAGTTGTAATGTGACTATTTTGACTCCTTTTGATAGTTTGGAGGAGAATATTACTAATCAAGTTTTGCTGGCAGAGGCTGTGATTGTGGGGGATGTGCCTGAGACTTATTACAATTTGAATGAGATTACTAATGATGATTTAATTGAATTGGTTGAGTAAGGGGAGTATTTATAGTAGTATTATTATTTTATTTCTCTGAATTAAAGTGGTGCTTTACAATAATTCTTTTGAAATAAATCTTAAATAGTAAAAAATTGTAAGAAGGTATTGACAGATTATATACCTAGATATACAATGTATAAAAATACATAGTATATCTAGGTATTATTTAGTGAGGAGGTTTTATTATGAAATTTGACAAAGAATTGGTGAAGGGTAGTACTAATATGTTGGTGCTTAGTTTGTTGCAAGAGGAGAATATGTATGGGTATCAGATGATTAGGAGATTGGCGGAAAAGTCTAATAATGTTTTTGAATTGCAGGAG
>CANRGM010000015.1 GCA_947630155.1 uncultured Clostridia bacterium | reverse complement strand
CTACCAAAACCTAAACCTGTATATTTATCAGTATTTTTAAGAAATAGGATTTTTTAAATCCATTTAGATTTTGAGTCATGTGCGTCTGCCAGTTCCGCCACACCTGCATAGTATTTATACATATATAAAAATTTACTACTTTACCATATTAACACACTTTACCAATTTTGTCTATGCTTAATTTAAAAAAATTTAATTAAAAAATTTCTCGTTATAATTTTGGTGTTTGAAAAAATTTTTCAAGTTAAGAAATACCATGATTTTTTTCTTGAACACATTCATTATTTAGTCTGAGTAATCAACACATTCCCACACTCATCAGTCCTATAAATTGTACTTCCCAACTTCTCATATCTATCCATTGTTTCTTTATGAGGATGTCCATAATCATTATCCTTACCACAAGAAATTATTATAACATTAGGCTTTACTTGATCTAAGAACTCCTGAGATGAACTTGTGTTAGATCCATGATGACCTGCTTTTAAAATATTAGTTTGTGGCCATGTTCTTTGTTCTTCATTTTCTTTTTCAGCATCACCAGTAAATAGATAGCTTATTCCGTTATATTCCATTCTTATTACAACAGAACACTCATTCAAGTTCTTTGAATTATCTCCTATAGACATAACTTCACATTGTGCATTGCCTACACTAAATTTATCTCCAACATTTGGTACTGTTATTTTTTGGTTTTTATTTGAAATTGCATCTATCACATCTTCATAAGTTGCAGTTGTAGTTGTAGTTTTTGGCATAAATATAGTACCTACATCAATATTATTAATTACATCATCTAATCCACCAATATGATCCTCATGTGGATGAGTTCCTACTAGATATGTTAATTTTTGAATGCCTATTTTCTGCAAATTATTAACTACTAAATTACCATCAGCATTATTTCCTGCATCAATTAACATTGATTCCCCGTTATTTACAATCAAAATACTATCTGCTTGACCAATATCAAAATAATATACTCTTAATGTATCCTCATTTATATCAATTTTGGATATACACGAACTTCCTGTTTGAACCGTAATATTTTCTAACCCTTGTATATTGGCTACTTCTTGACTCTGTGCTGTAAAATTATTCAATATACTATCTTTGCTAAACACTACAATTATAATAAACACTATTATTGATACAATTGTACTTATTGTCTTATTTCTATTTTTGTTATATCTTTTTTTACTCATTTGTATTTTCCCCCCATAACCTATCATTAGTTATTAAATAAATTTTTCATCTTATTGTTTAATCTTTCTTCTATTTCAATTCTTTTTTCTTCATCTATTTCGTACTTATCATTTATGTATTTTAATATATCCCCCTCATGAATATTGTTTGGTAAATCTGCTATATTTATATTAACCATTTCTCCGAGTTTTTCTGTTTTCACAAACTGCTAAATCGCCTTCAAATCTATCAACAACAAATATCATATCCTCACCAATATTCATATTGGTCCCCCTCTTCTTAATTTTCCATATTATTAACTGTTTAAATGTTATTATATTTTCCTAAATTTGTCAATTTAAATATTATCTTGATTTTTCGCAAAAAAGCATATATAATACAACTCTAGGGAGGTAACACATATGTTTTACACTGAAAATTTCAAAATCACTTTATCTTTATTAGGGCAAAATACTTACATAACAAATAAAGGATTTCTTTCGCTTTTAGAAGATATAGCTGAAATGCACTCAGCAAGCATCGGTTATGGTGTAGCTGATATAGATAAAACAAATTATTCATGGGCTATTCTAAATTGGAAAGTAAAATTTATTTCAAGGCCTAAATATGGAGATATTATCACAATAAAAACTTGGGCTAGACATCATACAAAATTATATTGTTATAGAGACTTTGAAGTCATAAACTCTCAAGGTGAGACAATTGCACTTATAACTTCAAAATGGGTATTAATTGATGTTGCTAAAGGTAGAGTTTCTAAAGTTGAGGATGAATTTGTTAATAAGTATAAGCCTGAAAATAAATCTGTTTTTAAAATAATTGAATTAGAGAAAATGCAAGAACCAAACCACTATCAGAATATACTTGATTACAAAATAAGGAAATCAGAAATTGATGTTAACAACCATGTGAATAATCTTTGTTATGTAGATATTGCTCTTGAAGCATTTCCTGGAAATACAAATGAATTTAACTCTTGCACAGAATTTGAGATTTTATATAAACATCAGATAAAACTTGATGATAAAATCAATGTTTGCTATTCATTTGAAGACGACAATAATTATGTTGTAATAAAAAGTAATAATGGAAATGTTGTACATTCGATTATTAAGTTTCGTTAAATTAAATTTCTATTAACTTAGAAATTGATTTGTAAAAAAATTTCATAAGCAAGTAACTAAATCAAAGGAAGATTTTATAAAAAACCATATGTCCTTTTGATTTAGCTTACTAATTTTCCTACTATACTCAGCATTCCTTACATTCATATTTTTGTGAATTTTGTATTAAAAATTTGGAACATATTTTTCCTCTTTTTCATCTTTTACAAAATCTTGTAAATATCCATTTTCTAATCCTAACATAAATATGTAATTTTCAATTATATCATATTCCCTTTTATTTAATTTTCTATTTATCTTATCATCATTAACAGCTTTATATGATGGGAAATACTGTGTCATTATGCTTACATATACATCATTTGGTAAATGTTCTTTAATCCATTTAATAATATTTTTGGTGTTTTGCATGTAATTTGGGAGTATTAAATGTCTAATTATTACTCCCTTTGTTATCAGACCATTTTCGTCAAATACTGGTGGTCCAACCTGCTTATACATTTCCATGATTGACTTACTTGCATGTTCAAAATAATTATTTACTTTTGAATACTTATTGCACAAATCATTAGAATAATATTTCAAATCAGGCAAATACACATCTATGTATCCATCTAACATTTGTATTGTTTCTATATTCTCATAACTATTTGTATTATAAATAATAGGTATTTTTAATCCATTTTTTTTAGCAATTTTTATAGCTTCTATTATTTGAACCACATACATAGTTGGAGTTACTAAATTAATATTATGTGCACCATTATTTTGCTGTTTTAAAAATATCTGTGCTAGTTCAGAAATTGTAATTTCATATCCTTTTCCTAAATGACTAATTTCATAATTTTGGCAAAATATACAATTTAAATTACAGTTCGAAAAAAATATTGTACCAGATCCATTTTTTCCACTTATACAAGGTTCTTCAAATTTATGTAATGATACTAATGCAATTTTTATTTTATCACTACATTTGCACCTACCTATCTCTCCATTTTGTCTGTTTACTTTACAATTATGTGGACATATTACACACTGTTCTAACATTTGCTACATCTCTTTTCTTTTTATTTTAATTTTTGCTATTGGTAGTTCCTTTTACCGGCAACTTGAGGCCAGCAAGCCTACTGAATGTAATATATATTCCTAATAAGTTACATAATCCGATTGGCATTTAAAAGTAACATACCAATAGCAAAAATTATTCTCATTCATCATCTTTACAATTTTTCTTCATTGTTTCGATTATTCTATCTGTTTGTCTTTGTTTTGCTTCCATTTTTTGTTCCATAATTTTATTTACTTTATCAAATAAATCTGGAATATAGTCTAAAAGTTTATCAATACAATTATTATGCTCTACTGGCATTAGTTTTACAGTATCTGATTGTATTACTATAAATGCAACTGGAGAAATACTGGCACCAACACCTGCACCCCCTCCAAATGGTAATCTATATTGTATTTGTTCCTCTGTATTTTGTTTTTTTAAATATCCCTCAATTGTTTCATCCTTAAACTCACTTCCACCTGCTGCCAAACCAAAACCAACTTTAGAAATTGGTATTATAGTAATATCATCTGAAATCTCCATTGGTTCACCTATTATTGTATTTACATCAATCATGCTTCTAATACTTTCCATAGCAGTTAACATTAAGCCCTCTATTGGGTGATCTTTCATTTTTTATTCCTCCCATCAGTTTAAACATATTAATAATATGTACTAACTTAATGCTAATTATACTGTTTAACTCTAAATATATATAATTTTGGTTCTCATATATAGGTAAAATTTTAAGTCTGAATTTTTCATAACTAAAACTGTCTATATTATTTCTTATTATGTTAGGAATTATTGAAGAAATTATCCCAACAAGATATGAAGTTAATATAATATTTTGTGTACCAATAAACAATTTTAGCTTAAACATCTTGAGTCTTACTTTTTCTTTTATTTGTTTTAGGATTTTTTTCCTAATTTCTTTTTGTCTTTTGTTGTTATACTTACTTTCTTTTTTTATTTTT
Source organism: uncultured Clostridia bacterium (assembly GCA_947630155.1). Taxonomy (GTDB): domain Bacteria; phylum Bacillota; class Clostridia; order TANB77; family CAG-508; genus CAG-492. The sequence goes on along the minus strand of CANRGM010000015.1, from coordinate 14,820 downwards.
TCAATTCTTCGGCTTATAAAAATATTAATCTTAGAGTTTTTGTTTCTACTATTGTCTATCTTGAAACTCAATAACTTTATTTTACCCATAAGATATAGACAAATTTTTCCTTTATACTCCAGCTTGAATTTTGAACTATCATTTGATAATCTAAAATATTCTATTATTAATTTTACATCTGAAAAAAGCAAGATAAATATACCAATTAAAATTAATACTATAATAGAAAAAAATAGTAACATACAAAACCCTCTTGATTACAGTGTTATTTTATTACTATTTTTTCCCATTTCATTATTATTTATACTTTTTCATTTTATAGTTTCTAAAATAAGTTGTTATATAAATTATTATGCATTTATTTTTAGTCAAAAATATATCCAACTATACATTCCTATTTTTTGTAACTGTAATATCACCAAATAATTCTGTTTGTTCTGTGAGCACTTTACTCCTTCTAGATAATTCCAAAAGACCCGTAAAAGCAGTAACAACTTCGTTTCTATTGTGTTTTTTCACAGAAAATAATTTATTAAACACAAATCTCTTATTTCTAATCAGAGCTCTATACATATCTTTAACTTTACTTCCCACTGTATAGGTATCTGTAATTGCAATTTTCTGAATATTTTTAGCATTTTTATTAATACGACTTTTGTTTTTCTCTATTATCTGCATATATAAATTAGGGACTATATCTTTATCATAATTTTTTTCTAATTTTTGTTTTGGTAACTCTATTGTATCTGGTAATTTGAAAATACGTTTAGAAAAGATTTCGTAATTTTCCTTTAATTTTTTGCTGATTTCTTTATATTTTTTATAATCAATAATTCTTTGCAACAATTCTTCCTCTGTTAATTCTTCCTCATCTTCTACTTCTTTTGGAAGAAGAGTTTTTGATTTTAAATACAATAATGTTGAAGCCATTATTAAGAATTCACTTGTTACTTCTAAATCCATTTCTTCCATTGCTCTTATATAATCTATATATTGGTCTGTTATATCACTTATTTTTATATCGAAAATATCCATTTTGTTTTTTTCAATCAAGTGACATAATAAATCTAGTGGTCCTTCAAAATTATCTATTTTAATTTCATATTTATTTGTTTCCAATGTTAACATATTTTGCATTATTATAAACACAATCCTTTCCAAACTTAAATCATTCTTCATTAAAAGCTTCATTTATATTTTCATCTTTATATCCCTTTTTAAGTAGATATTCCCTAATCTCATTTTCATCAGCAACATTTCTTTTCTTGTTTATTATTCTATATGCAGACCTTTTTTCATATTCCTCTAGAGCATCTTTATTGTTAGATATATATTGTTCAATTAAACTATTTTCTATTCCTTTTGAGTATAGTTTATACTTAATTTCTTTTATAGATAGACTTTTTAAATTTATATATTCATTTATTGCTCTTTCAATATAATTATAGTCATCTATATAAGAATTTTCTTTTAAGTTTTCTATTATATCTTCTAAAATATTTTCCTCAATTTCTTTTGAAAATTTTTGTCTAACTTCTTGCTCTGTCCTTTTTTTATACAACACATATTTCAATACTTTTGACTTAATTTTATCAAATTTTTCAAATTCTTCTAATGAATATTTCATTTATTAATCTTCCTCTTCATCATCTGCTTCTTCATCATCTACTTCTTCTAACTCATCACCTAAACTTTTTTCAAAAGCCTTATTAAAATTATCTCTAATTTTTTCCTCTATTTCCTTTAGTATATCTGGGTTTTCCATCAAGTACTTCTTTACATTTTCTCTACCTTGCCCTATTCTTGCATCATTGTAACTAAACCACGAACCACTTTTATCAATAATATCTAGGTTTACAGCTAAGTCAACTATATTACCTTCTTTTGATATTCCCTTTCCATACATTATATCAAATTCTGCTTCTCTAAATGGTGGAGCCACTTTGTTTTTAACTATTTTTACTCTTGCTCTATTACCTACAACTTCACCATCTTGTTTTAAATTTTCTATTTTTCTTATATCCATTCTAACAGATGCGTAAAATTTTAAAGCACGTCCACCTGGTGTAGTTTCTGGATTTCCAAACATTATTCCTACTTTCTCTCTTAACTGATTTATAAATACTATTACTGTTTTGGTTTTGTTTATTGCTCCAGCTAATTTACGTAATGCTTGAGACATTAATCTTGCTTGCAATCCAATATGTGAATCTCCCATATCTCCATCTATTTCTGCTTTAGGTACTAATGCAGCAACTGAATCTACTACAATTATATCTAATGCTCCACTTCTAACTAAGGCTTCTGCTATTTCTAATGCTTGCTCACCAGTATCAGGTTGAGAAACTATTAAATTATCTATGTCAACTCCTAAGTGCTTAGCATATACAGGATCTAAAGCATGCTCTGCATCAATAAAAGCTGCCTCTCCCCCTAATTTTTGTGCTTCAGCTATCATATGTAAAGTTAATGTAGTTTTACCAGAAGATTCTGGTCCAAATACTTCTATAATTCTTCCTCTAGGTATCCCTCCTATACCTAAAGCTACATCCAAACTTAATGCTCCTGTTGGTATAGCTTCAACATTCATTGCAGTAAAATCTCCTAATTTCATAACTGAACCTTTACCAAATTGTTTTTCAATTTGTCCTAAAGCTGCTTCTAATGCTTTTTTCTTTTCTGCGTTTTCCATAACGATCTCTCCTTTTCTTTAAATAAACATTTGTTTGTATCACTTATTATAATATAACATTACACTTTATCTTTTGTCAATAACTTTTTTCAAATTTTCTAATATTATTTATTATTCTCTATTCCAACTTTCAAAATTTCTAAAAATTCCGTAATTTGTAGGCTCATAATTACCAATGACATTTTGATTTATAAGTAAAAAATTTTTATTTCTATATAAACTTATATATGCACAATCATCTTTTGTAACTGTAATTAAATTCTTATACTTTTCTTCTAAAACTTTTGGATCTGTTACATTTTTTATTTCATTTAGGACAGATTTTACATCATCATTATTATAATTGGAAATATTGTTTTCACCATAAAAATAAGTAAGTTCAGGGCTATAACTATTATATACACCTGTCAATAAAATTTGGTAATTTTTATTAGTCAAATAATAATTATATTGGCTATCTGAGACTTCTTTTATCGTAACCGGAATTCCTATATTTTCAAGTTGAGTTTTAATTATTTTAGCTACTTCACATCTCTGGCTATTACTAGCATTTACACTTAATGTTAATGCCAAAATACCCCCTTTTTTTCTCCATCTGTTATTAGTATAACTCCAACCATCATTTATTAATACTTCTTTTGCTTTTTCAGGGTTATAGCCCGAACTAGCGGAATCAACAGAATACACATAGCTTCCAAAATCTAGAGCATATTCAGATGTGTAATAATTATTATTATAAATTGTAGAAACAATATTATCCTTATCAATAGCAAAGCTAATAGCTTGTCTTACGCTTTTTTCTTTCATTAAATAATCATTACAGTTACAACTTAAAAAATCATATTCTCTACCCTTATACTCTTTAACATAATACCCTATAGTACCTATATAATTTTGATATGTTAGACTAGAAGTACTCATAATATCTATATTACCAATTTTAAAACTGTTGTATACTTCTCCAATCTCAGAAAAGATACTAATATATATTGTTTTAATGTTTTTATTTATTTTGTCCTGATTTCTATATGATTCATTTTGCTCTAATGTTATCATATTATCTACTATAGAAGATATTTTATATAATCCTGTTCCTATTGGATATTTTTCAGAAGTAAAGAAATTTTCTTCACCATAATAGTTTTTGCACATTATTGGGAAAATTAAATTATATTCAAAAAAATATGTTTCCTCACTTAAATTAAATTTTACAGTACTTTCATCAATAGCCTCAACACTAGAAATATTTTTTACATTTTCAGAATAGATATTATCTACAGACTTTAATAATTCTACTGTATATTTAACATCATCAGCAACTAAATTGGTTCCATTTGACCATTTTATAGAATTATCAATTTTAACAATATATGTTGTAACTGATGTTTTGGCATACTCTGTGGCTAAACATAAATTCAACCTGTATTTTGAGTCTAAACTAAGCAATGGCTCATATATTAATTGGTCAATGTCCATAATTTGCTTATTTTTACTTACTAGCGGATTTATAGAATCAAAATTGCAAACTCCTAACCTAATATTATCTTGATATACAACTTCACTTGTTGTTTGAGTTTCATTCAATTGTCTTTTATTATCTTTGGATTTCATATTGACTACTGCAATAACTCCTATAATAATTACAAAAATAACAAACATGAACTTTACATTCTTAAATTTCATATTGAACCCTTTCTTTATATTAATTAAAAATCTTTTTTTAAAGCATTATAATCTTTTCAATACTTTCACTATCATATATTATTTTAAGCCTATTTTCAATATTTAATTTCAAATTTCTTAGTTAATTCTTATGGTTTTCTACAATAAAACAAAAAGGACATGCCTTGCATGCCCCCTTATATTTAATTAAAATTTTATTTTCTAGATTCAATAATAAGTTTTATACCAGTTCTTTCTTCACCTTCAACTTGAACCTCTGCAAATGCTGGTACACAAACTAAATCTACACCAGATGGTGCTACAAACCCCCTTGCTATTGCTACTGCTTTAACTGCTTGATTTAAAGCTCCAGCTCCTATTGCTTGCATTTCTGCATAATTATTTTCCTTTACCAATCCAGCTATTGCTCCTGCTACTGAATTTGGATTTGATTTTGATGAGATTTTTAAAACTTCCATTTTTTGCCTCCTATATTTTTAATTTTTTGTTTTCTCAACTACATTTATATTTATAATATATAGTATATAAAAAGTCTAGTAGTTTATTATAAAAAAACAAAGAATCGTTCGCCATATTTTTACGGAATTCTTCAATTATCTCATATTTATTCTATTAATATTCATTACTCGACAATTATCGTCATTTATCTCAAAAATACATGCATTGAAAATGCACTCTCCTTCGGCTAATTTATATCTTTCTGGTAAAGATGTAACAAATCTTTTTATAGATGCTGCAGAATCCATACCAATAACAGAGTTCTTAGGACCTGTCATCCCTATATCTGTAATATATGCTGTTCCATTTTCTAAAATATGTTCATCTGCTGTTTGAACATGAGTGTGAGTACCATATAAAGCTGTAATTTTTCCATCTAAATATATTCCCATAGCAATTTTTTCTGCTGTAGCCTCAGCATGAAAATCTATTATAATTATATCAGCCTTATCAGCTACTTCATTAACTAAATCATTAGCGACAGTAAATGGATTTTCAGATAAAACATTCATATCTGTTCTCCCTATTAAATTAATAACTGCAACCTTTTTTCCTTTACACTCATAAATTCCTAAACCTTTACCCACAACCCCTCTAGAGTAATTTGCAGGTCTTAATAATTTGGGATGATCTATAAAAGAAAAAATATCCTTCTTTCCCCATGTATGATTTCCCATTGTAATTGCATCAACATTCAAAGCCAATAAATCTTCAAAAATTTTTGTTGTAATCCCCATTCCTCCTGCAGAATTTTCTGCATTAACTATTACAAAATCTATGTTATTTTCTTTCCTAATTTTAGGCAATTCTTCCTTCAATTTTTTTATACCAATCTCACCAACAATATCTCCTACCGCTAATATCTTCAAAAAGCAACACTCCTTTCTCTTATTTACCTATATATAATAACATCTATTATCATATTTTTCAAGTCGAAATACTCCCCCAAAAAGTAAAAAACACAATTGAAAAAATTTCAATTGTGTTTTTTGTTTATTTTGCATATTCTACAGCTCTAAACTCTCTAATCATATTAACCTTAATTTGTCCAGGATATTCCATTTCATTTTCAATCTTTTTTGCAATCTCCCTAGACATTAGTATCATTTCATCATCTGAAACCTTATCAGGTTTAACAATAACTCTAATCTCTCTACCAGCTTGTATAGCAAAAGATTTATCTACTCCCTCAAAAGAATCAGCAATTTCTTCTAAGTTTTGCAAACGTTTTATGTATGTTTCCAAGGTTTCTCTTCTAGCTCCAGGTCTTGATGCTGAAATTGCATCTGCAGCTTGTACTAGAACAGCTTCCATTGTTTCAGGCTCAACATCTCCATGATGTGCTTCAACAGCATTTATAACAATTGGATTTTCTTTATATTTTTTTAATATATCAACACCAATTTCAACATGAGTTCCTTCCATATCATGGTCAAGTGCTTTACCTATATCATGTAAAAGCCCTGCGCGCCTAGCTAATTTTGGATCTAATCCCATTTCTTCAGCCATTATTCTTGCTAGATTAGATACTTCTATACTATGATTTAAAACATTTTGTCCATAGCTTGTTCTATAACGTAATTTACCTAATAATTTGACTATATCTGGGTGTAAACCTATTACTCCTGACTCTAATACAGCTCTTTCTCCTTCTTCTTTTATAATTGCTGCAATTTCTTCCTTTGCTTTTTCAACCATTTCCTCGATTTTGGCAGGATGGATTCTACCATCATCAATTAACTTTTCCAAAGCAAGTTTTGCAACTTCTCTTCTTAATGGGTCAAACCCTGAAATTATAACAGCTTCTGGAGTATCATCAATTATTAAATCAATTCCTGTTAAAGTTTCTAGTGTTTTGATATTACGACCTTCTCTACCTATAATTCTTCCTTTCATATCATCATTTGGTAATGATACAATTGAAACAGTAGTTTCTGAAGTATGATCTGCTGCACATTTTTGTATTGCATAACTAATTATTTCCTTTGCACTTTTGTCAGCTTTTTCCTTAGTTTCTTCTTCGAAATCTCTAATTATATTTGCCTTTTCTTTTATCAAATCTTTTTCAACTTCTGATAATAAGAAATTTTTGGCTTCATCAATAGACATTCTTGAAATACGTTGTAATTCTTCTCTTTGAGCATTAATTACAGTATTTAACTCATTGTTCAATTCATTTGCTTTATTTTCTAATTCTGAATCTTTTTTTATTAAATCTTGTTCTTTCTTTTCTAATTGAGATATTCTATTTTCTAAATTTTCTTCTTTTTGTACTAAACGTCTTTCTTGTAATTGAACTTCGCCTCTTCTTTCTTTAATCTCTTGATCTAAATCTTGCCTTGCACTCATTATTTCTTCTTTTGCTTTAAATATTTCTTCTTTCTTTTTATTTTCAGCATCTTTAGATGCTGATTCAATAATTCTTTTAGCTTCATTTTCTGCACTTTCAATTTTAGATTCAGCAATTTTCTTTCTTAAGGCATATCCAACCAATGTGAAAATTGCTGCTGAGATAAGAAAAACGGCGATTACAATTATAGTATTTCCCATAATTTAACACCTCTTTCTATTAAATTTTCAATGTTCAGTTTAAATATATTTGATATTCATAATTTCATATATTTTTACTCACACTCTTATTTTATATGTATTATTGTAAACTGTCAAGTGTTTTTTATTAAATATGTTCATCATGTTCATAATCTCCAAATTCCATAAATTCTCTTCCAGCAATTCTTTTTCTATTTCTTTCTTCTTCAACATTTTGAGAAATTAATTCTTTAACTTGAATAGGATTTTTTACATTTTTAATATCAAACTCTGGTGTTGACTTATCTGCAGAACAACAATGTATTGTTCCAACATTAAAAATCCTTTGAAATAGAGAACATCTTACACTCACATCCATTATTCTATATAATCTAATTTCTTCTTGTGCAATTGATAAAAAGCCTGTTTCTATTATTAATTTTTCATCTGACATCTTATATTTAGTAAATGATAATGGTAATCCAAAAATTGGTCTTTTTCTGTCTTCCCAAATATAATTTATCTCGATATTTGCTTTTTTATTCATAATAACAACACTCCTCTTTATTTTATTTAATTTTAACAAATTTTACCATTTAGAATTTTACTTGAAAATATTATAATCCATATTTTACAATTTAACAATAGTATATAAATTTTTCTTATGGAGAAAATATTTTTTATACAATAGATTTTAAGGAGGAAAATATATGAAAATTTATGCAAAAAAATCAATCAAAAGTTTAATATATGGTTTAACTATATTGTTTATTTTAATACTCCTATCAGGATGTGATAATAACAAAAACTCAGAAAATGTAGGAAATAATGATAAAGTGAATTTTTCTCGAACAAGTATAAATAAAAATGAAATAGAACATGATGGCGAAGATGATGGCAATGTTATAAATAATTCAGGTAATGATGATAACACTACTAACAATAATGAAAATTCAAATAAAACAATTAAAGAAACTGAGCTTTCTAGCTTTAGCACTCCACTAAAATCTGGTGTAGCTAATCGTATAACAAATATTAAATTAACATGTGGAAAAATAAATGAAAAAGTTCTACAAAACGGAGAAACTTTTTCTTTCAATCAAATAGTAGGTCCATGTACAGCAGAAGAAGGCTATAAAGAAGCTGAAATATATGTTAATAAACAAATTAAATTTGCACTAGGAGGAGGAAACTGTCAAGTCAGCACCACTCTATATAATGCAGCTTTAGCAATTCCACGGAATTAATGTTACAGAAAGACATGAACATGGTAGAAGTGTTGATTATATAGAAGATGGAAAAGATGCAACCGTATCCTACAACACAGCTGATTTAAAATTTGTAAATAACACGGGCAATGAAATAAAATTATACACCTGGTGTGATGATGTAAATGTCTATGCCAAAATAACTCAAATAACTTATGAGTAAATATCTCTCTCTCATTATTGTAGAGTAACCCAAAAATATAAGGATAGGTATGCCAGTGGATATATATTGTTTTGAAAATACGGCTTAAGTGGGGACCGACTAGCTACAGAGAGTTATAATTCCCCACCCACAGCACACTCAAAAAACGCTAACAAACTACCCCACAGCAACACATTTAAACGACACTCCCCACTCAGGAATTATTACTCTCTGTGCGCTGTTGGGAAGTATTTTCAAAACAATATATATCCACTGGCATACCTATCCTTATATTTTGGGGTGGCTTACTGCAAAAGCATACACACACCTTTTAACGCAACAAACAAAACCACCTCTCATAAATATATGAAGCCACATTCATCAAACTCTGCTTTTTCACTTCCCTATCAGCCAAAATATCCACAGACTGCAAAACCTCTCCATCCAAAGTAAAAGTAACACATCCTATCTTCTGCCCTTTCTCAACAGGCGCAGATAATTTCTCATCTATTTGAACATTCTGAACCACATCACCTTCATTTCCTTTTTTTAACAAAATTCCACAAGTTCCACTCAACACAGCATCAACATTTTTTTCCACACCTTTTTCAACCATAACATTTGCAATAACATCACCTGATTTTGCAAATTGTTTAAACTCATAATTTTTAAATCCATAATCCAATAATTTTTTTGCATCTTCAAACCTTTGATTACTAGTTGGAGCCTTCATTACTACTGCTATCAATGATAGATCATCCCTAGTAGCACTTGCAGATAGATTATACAACGCTAAAGAAGTCGAACCTGTTTTTAATCCTGTAGCACCTTTATAATTTCTTACCAACTTATTAGTATTTACCAATTGTGATTTTCCATCACGCAAAGAATCCATGTATATTGTAGTGTAATTAGTTATATCTGGATGCTTAGTCAATAATTCTCTGGACATTAATGAAATATCATAACTAGAAGTAACATGCCCATCTTCATCAATCCCATGACAATTTTTAAAGCAAGTATCCTTCATTCCAAGCTCATTTGCCCTTGCATTCATTTTTTCAACAAACGATTCTTCAGAACCAGCTATATACTCTGCCATTGCAACTGTGCAATCATTTGCAGAAACCACACACATAGCCTTAAGCATTTCATTCACAGTTAATTCTTCACGAGTATCTAACCAAATTTGAGAACCACCCATTGATGAAGCATTTTCACTACATGGAACTTTATCTTCCAATGTTATTTGTCCTGAATCTAAAGCTTCAAAAATTAGCAATAATGTCATAAGTTTTGTAACACTCGCTGGTCTTAACTTTTCATGTGGATTTTTTTCATATAACACTTGACCACTATTCTGTTCAATTAAAATTGCAGATTCGCATTCTAATTTCAACTCATTTTTAGCATTATTTTCTTTAGTTGTTGTTGCTAGTTCTTCTGATACATTAGCATTTGTTTCAACAGTTTCCAAACTATTAGTTACTGACCACTCATAATTCTCTGCATTTGATACTATAACAACTGAGCATATTATGTATAACAATAATGTTATCGCTGTTATTTTAGCAACATATTTATTTAACTTAAAAAGCATATATCATACCCCACTTTCGTTTTGTATAATATATGCTTAATTGCTTTATTTATTCGTGTTATAAAAAATCTTATAGGAAGAAAACATCATCTATAATATTGAAATTACAATTCTCTTTCATCATCTTCTACTTCTGCTCTCATCTTTGTATTTTCCAAAATTTTCCTAAACATAGTTATTGCAGTTTTTACTGAAATCTCGTTTTCTATTTTACGCACTCCACCATTTTTTATCTTATAATTATATCTCAAAAATTGTAATGTTTTTGCGCTATCCCCTTGTTCAATTGGTTCATTAGGATAATTTTCTCTTAATACATATGTAGCATAAGTCTGATTTATTTCTCTTGCAAACTCAATAACAGACTCCATTTTAGCAGTCTTTGTTCTTAACATGCTAGAATCTAGACTATTTGGGGACGATGACCTTGATGAAAATCTTGCTCTATCCAAAGCATCTGCATCCTTTAATATTGCAGATATTTGTTTTACATTTTCAAAATTTTCTTTAATATTCACACCATATTCTAGACATAATTTCATTAATCTTGATTCGTCTACTTTTCCTGGTATATTCTCATTAATAACATGATAAGCGATTGCTGTTTGAATAATTCCTATTTCACTTTGCGTAATTCCATATGGATTATTTGGATTTTTCATAAAGTAATTTCCCGCAATTTCTGCACTGGAAACTCCATGTTCGCCATTATCCCTATCTCTCGTTCTACCAGAATCATGAAAAGCAGCTGAAGCTAATAATATTTTCACTTGTTTTTCATCTAAATCTTCATTTTGTGCAATAATTTGCGATAATAACATAACTTTTTGAATATGGCCTATCTTGTGCTGATATCCAAGTTCTGGAGTTACTTCTTTATAAAAGCCACTTTCCGAAATTGCATTAATCGATTTTAAAAATTGACTATTTTCTTCAAAAAAATTATATGTCATTTAAATTCCTCCCTAATAATATTATAAACCCACTATATACTTACCTTTTACAATTCATTATATTCTACAACTTGAATTGCACTATCCAATGTTTCTGTGCAACATAGTTTTCCATGATTATCTACGTATGTTAATTCATTTATTCCTGTTACTTTCCTAGAAGTATCTATATCCTTAGCTAAAACTATTTCATCCTTAAATTTACACACATCTTTTACAATTCTAACCTCATATCCTTCCCTTCGTGATTTAAAAATTACATATTTTATTTTATTATCACCAGATAATTGTATTGCTTTTCTATATGGCATTTCTCTATCAAATATTAAATAACATTCTTTACATTTAGCAATTTTCCCTAAAATAACCTCTATTCCTTCTACCTCTGCTATTGCATTTTTTATATACACATCCCAAAATCCATCTGCTAATTTTAACGCATTAATAAAAGCCTCATCTTCTGATATATTTTCATTCCATTGAGGATTACACAACTTGATAAAATCTGGTGATATTTTGTTTTCCACATATTCTATCTGCATATTGTCTGCTGCATCAATATATTGTATCAGTTCCTTATCCATATATTCAAACGTTTTATCTATATTCTTAACTCCTAGTTTCTTTAGATATTCTTTACCAATTTTCTTCCACAATAAACCTATAGATGAATAATAAATTCCATTCTCTCTTTTACCATTCCTGTTTTTTTGGTGATGATCAAATTCTCCTAACCCTATATCATAAACAATTTTATCTTCTACATTCTTATTTCCTATAGTAGGAACTCTTGATAAAATAACATTATCAATTACTTTGCTTAAAAATATTGTTGATATAACATCATCAACATGAAATCTACCTGAATGTGTTATACAATTAGCCTCATCAATTTGATTAGTTAATTGTATATTTTTGTATTTATTTGAACTCATATTTTACCTCCCTTGTTAATTATATAACATTGTTAAAATTTATCAAGTTATAGATTTGTCTATCTTTCTTCTTTATCATACTGAGTTCTTAATTGATTTAAATTATTTTGAGATTCATCATCTATCAATTTTTTTCTATCAATAATAAATCTTGGAAGAATTGAAGATAAATCTGTATATGAGAGTTTCTCTGGTTCGATTGTTTTTTTGCAACAATAATTTTTTCCCGGATTAACTTTTCCTAAAATAATATCATTAAATAATTCATTCGTACCTTCGTCACTTAAATATTGTTCAAATTCAATTCCATCATTTACCTCAACTTCTTTTACTGGAACAAACATTAAACATGGCGTAGTATTCTTGTATTCAGACCAGCATTTTTTAAAAAAATATATCATTTTTTTTGCATCTTCAACTGACATGTTTCTATCTTTTATTAGCCAGATAATTGCTTCAAGTGCTGTTTTATAATCTCTATTCGCATAACCATTTCTTCTTTCTTCTGGTATACTATCAAAATAAACATAACTTTTTCCACAAAAATAACTGAACCATTGTGGGGAATTTGCATATCCCATGGAATGAATTGGAAATCCATCAAAAAACCAACCCGTTTTATTTTCTAATATATCTATTGCACCATGCCCTAGTGGACTATATGGGCTGGCAGGATCATATTTTCTATATATATGTTCTATATACAATAGTTCTTTCTGTTGTTCAGGGGTTGCAATATTATCTCTTAACCCTGTAATCATTTTCATTTTAACCGATGCACTATTAGCAGCATGGAATACATATCCATTCTTCTTAAAATTTTGATATGCGTATCTTACTATATCTTTTTTTCTAAACTCAACCTCTCCTTTATCAATTCCTAATTTTTCAGCAATTTTTTCTTTAAGAAATTTTGATTGTTCTTCTCTATTATCTAAAGACATATACTTTCCAATATCTTGTGCACTCCTAAATAATATACAAAATCCAACAAATCTACAAAATTCATTTTGTATTTTTTTTATTTCCTCAGAACTCTTACCTTGGCCTTGTGTACACAATTCTCTTACCACTGGATTTGTTAATCCTTCACTAATTATTTCTCCTATATAATTAGCATTATTATCTTTCGTTATAATATTCCCTTCATCTAATATCATACTTACTCCTTTTCCATTTGCCATTTTTATACTACGAAAATATTTTTTTGTTTTTATAATAGTGGGCAATGAAAATATTTCATTGCCCAAATACACTTAATGTAGATTATTCACATATTCTTCTAACCAATTTGCCATCATAAGAGTTTTCGGATTTTTTCTTTGAGCACTCCTGTCAGCATTTCTAATGTATTGATCTTCAGAATTCCTAAAATGTTTATCGTTTATCGCTCTTCGAACACTTCTTAGAGAATAATAAACATCATAAAAGTTCCACTTATCAACTAGCTCTGTAGGGAGTGTTCTAACATCTGAATAACCAGTTAAAAATGCTGCAACATCGTCATTGTTATAGTCTTTGTAAGACTTGAGCACACTAAGCATCTTGTATAAATCCAAGGTTGGATCACCAATTGTAAAGTTTTCAAAATCAATCAGATAGTAATTTCCTTCTGGTTGACTCAGAATTATATTGGCTGGTCTGAAATCTCCATGAACATATGTAAAATGCAAATTCTGAAATAGTTTCCGACTTTCATTTTCCACAAAAGTAATGCTCTCTATGAAATCTTCTTCATAAGGTGCTAGTTTTTGTCTAATCTTTACCATATCTGATAGAATGGTGATAACCCAAGCGTTTTCATCATCTTTACTACTGACATTTATATTGTGAAAATCTCCCATTAGTTTACCAATGTCATATAGCATCCTCCTTGTCAAATGTGTAGTATACTCATTCAGTGCTACGCCTTCAATGTAGTTTTCTACTATTATGTTTCTTTCCGAACTAACGAATTGTATGGTTGGTACATTTATAGGAGTATTGCTCATAATCTGTAATCCAACAATACATTTTTCCATTCTCTCCCGACTAATAAAGGTCTTTATGATATGATTTTTGAACAATCTTACATCATTACTATAAGAATTGAAACATATCAAATCATTCTGCTCCTTAAAATAGTCATTGATTAAATCTAAATAATTCTCCATGTAACTTCCTCCTTAATAGTATTTATAAAAAAAGTTATGCATAGATTTTATCACATTATGTAAATATTGTCAACGTTTTATGTATAGTAATTTACAACTTTAAACTAAAAAAAACTACCATAAAGGTAGCTTTTAGTGAAGTTTTTTCACTACATGGAACTTTATCTTTCAAGGTTATTGTCGTTATTTTAGCAACGTATTTATTTACTTTAAAAAGCATATATCATACCCCACTTTCGTTTTGTATAATATATGCTTTTATATTAATAATATTATTATTGATTAATTCTTTAAATCTAACTATTATTCTGATACCATTCTGCAAATTTTTCCAAGGCAGAATAAGAGCCATCAATTTTTCTTCTGT
>CANRGM010000014.1 GCA_947630155.1 uncultured Clostridia bacterium | reverse complement strand
GTGACTTTTGATATACCTGTAGAAGGTGTTATGGTTACAGGATATTTATTTCTAGAGTAAAGGTATTTTACAATAGACTGACCATTTCCATCAATTGTAATAGTTTCAGCTTCTGGAGCAGTAAAACCATCATAAGTTCTTGTGTTAGGGGTCACAGAGGCATCAGTAGTTCCGCTTAAATGCTCAATTTCAGGTTCAGCATAGCTAGAACCGTCCAAATTCATTTTATAGTGTTCAACAGTATATGGTGTGTTTGTATTTGCTTTTGCAATTGCTGTTAATGATATATCATTTGCACCTAGTATTATTGTAACTTTAGAATCATTATATTTTTGTTGACTATTATCTATCCAATAATCAAACGTATAACCAGCTAATACTTCGACTGTAATTGTGATTTCTTGTTCATAATAATATGTACCTGAACCTGTGACTTTAGATATACCTTTAGATGGTGTCAAACTTACATCGTATGTATTTCTGGTATAGTAATATTTTACAATAGATTGACCATTTCCATCAATTGTAATAGTTTCAGTTTCTGGAGCAGTAAAACCATCATAAGGTCTTGTGTTAGGGGTTACAGAGGTATCAGTAGTTCCGGTTAAATGCTCAATTTCAGGTTCAGCATAGGTAGAGCCATCCAAATTCATTTTATAGTGTTCAACAGTATATGGAGTATTTGTATTTGCTTTTGCAATTGCTGTTAATGATACATTATTTGCACCTAGTATTATTGTAATTTTTGAATCATTATATGTTATGTCATTATTATCTATCCAATAATCAAAAGAATAACCATCTAAAAGTTCAGCTGTGATTTCAACTTTTTGCTCATAATAATATGTACCTGAACCTGTAACTTTAGATACACCTTTAGATTGTGTTAAACTTACATCGTATGTATTTCTAGTATAGTAATATTTTACAAAAGAACTGCCATCACCATTAATTTTAATAGTTTGAGCATCTGGTGAAGTGAAACCTTCAAAAGGTTTTGGCTCAGGGGTTACAGAAGTATCAGTAATTCCTGTAAGAGTTTCAATTTCAGGTTCGGCATAAGTAGAACCATCTAAATTCATTTTATAATACATAACATTATATATAGTATCTTCATTTGCAGTAGCATTAGCTGTTAGGGTTATATCAGAAATACCTATTTTTAAATTAAAAGAAGCTTCTTTGTATATCTCTTGATTATTATCTATCCAATAATCAAAAGAATAACCATCTAAAAGTTCAGCTATAATTGAAACTTCTTCTTCGTAATAATACTCACCAGAACCAATTACTTCAGATATTCCGATATTTGAGTTTAGTGTTACAGTATATTTATTTCTAGAATAATAGTATTCTACAATAGCATTACCATCACCATCAATATTAATAGTTTGAATTTCTGGAGAGGTAAAACCTTCATAAGTTTTAGTATCAGGAGTTACAGAAGTATCGGTAGTTCCTGTAAAAGTTTCAATTTCAGGTTCGGCATAAGTAGAACCATCTAAATTCATTTTGTAATGTTTTACGGTGTAAGGAGTATCTTCATTTGCAGTAGCATTAGCTGTTAAAGATATATCATTTGTACCTATTATTATTGTGATTTCAGAATCATCATATTTTATGTCATTGTCATTTATCCAATAATCAAAAGAATAACCATCTAAAAGTTCAGCTATAATTGAAACTTCTTCTTCGTAATAATATTCACCAGAACCAATTAAATCAGATATTCCAATATTTGAGTTTAATGTTACAGTATATTTATTTCTAGAGTAATAGTATTCTACAATAGCATTACCATCACCATCAATATTAATAGTTTGAGCATCTGGTGAAGTGAAACCTTCATAAGTTTTAGTATCAGGAGTTACAGAAGTATCAGTAGTTCCAGTAAAAGTTTCAATTTCAGGTTCGGCATAAGTAGAGCCATCTAAATTCATTTTATAATGTTTTACGGTGTAAGGAGTATCTTCATTTGCAGTAGCATTAGCTGTTAAAGATATATCATTTGTACCTATTATTATTGTGATTTCAGGATCATAATATTTTATGCCATTGTTATTTATCCAATAATCAAAAGAATAACCTTCTAAAAGTTCAGCCATAATTGAAACTTTTTCTTCGTAATAATATTCACCAGAACCGATTACATTAGATATTCCAATATTTGAATTTAATATTACATTATATTTATTTCTTGTATAATAATATTCTATAATAGCACTTCCATCACCATTAACATTAGTTGTTTGAACTTCAGGAGAAGTAAAGCCTTCATATGTTTTTACAGCAGGTGATACAGGAGCATCAGTAGTTCCAGTAAAAGTTTCAATTTCAGGTTCGGCATAAGTAGAGCCATCTAAATTCATCTTATAATGTTTAACTGTATATGTTGTATAAGTATTTGGTGTAGCATTTCCAGTTAACGAAATATCTTTAGCTCCCATAATTATTTTGGATTCGTTATCAGTATATCGAGTTCCATCATCAGTTATCCAATAATCAAAAGAATAACCAGCTAAAAGAGTAGCATTAATTGGAACTTCTTCTTCATAATAATATTCACCTGAACCAGATACCTCAGAAATACCTGTGTTATATGTAAGTGTAATATTATATTTATTTCTTGTATAATAATAGTTTACAAGAGTACTTCCATCAGCAGATATGTTAACAGTTTGTGTAATTGGAGATGTGAATCCATCATAAGTTTTAACTTCTGGTGTTACTGATGTATCAGTAAGTCCCAATTTATTTTCTGTTTCAAACATTGAATATGTTGAGCCATCAAGATCCATTTTATAATGATTAACTATGTATTTTGTATTAGCACTTGACCATTTAGCAATTAATTTCATATCGCTAGTAACTTCAGTGTCAAAATTAAAAGGTTGGCTATCATTTAAATTTAAATACCATCCTTCAAAAGTATAACCTTGTTTTACAGGAATTTCAGGTTCTACAATTCTTTTGCCTTTTTTTACCATTTGCGTCTGTGCTGAACTTCCTCCGTTACTATTAAAAACGACTTCAAATTCACGTAGATTTGTGGCAAAATATAAACCTATTGTTAAAAAAATAAACAAAAATGTTACGCTAGATATTGCAATTACTTTTTTCTTCATTATTTTCTCCAATCCGTCGATTATTATATTAAGTAAAAATACGACATATTTTATTTTTTTGGCAATAAATACCATAAAATATTATCTTCCTACATCCTTTTCATTAATTCGAAAAATAATATGGTAATATTATACCATAAATTAGAAAATTTGGCAATGTTTGTATAAATATTTTTATATAAATATAATGTACTCAAAAAATATGTAATATAATAATCCTTGTTTTTCTAATAAGAAAAGTGACATATTTTAACAAAAGTAATAAAATATATATAATTATTAACATAATACAATAAAATCCCATACTATATAGTACGGAGGGAAAATAAAAGTGAATAAAGAATTATATAGTTTAATTGGAATTTTAATACCATTTATAGGAACTAGTTTAGGAAGTAGTTTAGTACTTTTTATGAAAAAAAATATGAGTGAAAAATTTCAAAAAGTAATTGTTGGATTTGCAGCAGGGGTTATGATTGCAGCTAGTGTATGGTCTCTTATTTTACCATCAGTTGAGATGGCAGAGAATCAAGGTGTAGTAGCTTGGCTGCCAGCAACAGTAGGATTGATTTTGGGAGTATTTTTTTTAATAGTTATTAATATAATTGCTGAAAAGTTAGAACATAAAAAGAATGGGAAAAAATTAAACATGTTAATGTTTTCGGTTACCTTACATAACATTCCAGAGGGAATGGCTGTAGGTGTAAGTTTTGCCGCATATTTAGCTGGAAATGCTGGAATAGAGTTATTTGAAGCTATGTTATTAGCTATAGGAATTGCCATTCAAAACATCCCAGAAGGAGCTATTATTTCAATGCCTTTAAAAATGAATGGTAAGAGTAAGGGAAAAGCGTTTTTGTATGGAGTTTTATCTGGAGTGGTGGAGCCGATAGGTGCTATTATAACAGTGCTACTAGTAAATATTGTTGTTCCAATACTTCCTTATTTATTATCTTTTGCAGCTGGTGCAATGCTATTTGTTGTAGTAGAGGAATTAGTACCAGAAATGCATGGAAACAATAAATCTAGTTTGGGAGTAATAGGATTTACTATCCGGTTTTGCAGTTATGATGATTTTAGATATTGCTTTAGGATAAACAATATTAAATATAGAATATCTTCTTATTTAAATAGGAAGATATTTTTATATGTATATAAAAATAATGAATTGATTTGAAAAAGTGTAAAACTAAATTTCATCAAAAAAATTATAAAAATTTAAAAAAAATGATGATTTTTTTTAAAATGTGTAATATAATCATGAAAGCAAATGGTTATAGATACCAAAAATCTAAATTTACAAAAAAAGGATGATTAAAATGGAAAGATTAAGAGGTTTTGAAGTAGCAAAAGGTTTTGAAAATGAAGGGATTAATATGCCAGTTAGGAAAACAAAATATTCTGCTGGATATGATATAGAAGCAGCAGAAGATTGCATAATTCCAGCATTTAAAGCAGGTCAAAAGCCAACATTAGTAAAAACAGGTTTAAAGGCATATATGCAAAATAATGAGTATTTAATGTTATGTAATAGAAGTTCAAATCCATTTAAGAAAGGATTAATGTTAGCAAATAGTATTGGTATTATTGATGCAGACTATTATGGAAATAAGGATAATGATGGTGCTATTATGTATGCTTTTTATAATATGTTTGATAAAGATGTTGAAATAAAAAAAGGCGATGTTATAGGCCAAGCTATATTTAAAAAGTATGAAGTGCTAGATGGAGATGTTGCTGAGGGAGAAAGAGTAGGTGGATTTGGTTCTACTTCTGCACAATAAAAAAATAAAATTTAAAAAAAAACATGGAAAAATGCTGTAAAAGCTGATAAAAAAAATTTGGTAAAAGTTTTGACTTTTACCATTTTTTGTGATATAATCATAAAAGTAGTTAAGAAGAAAATAAACCTTTATTGACTCATAAAATGCTAATTGAAAGGAGTGACTTACATGTTTAATGTAGGTGATAAAATAGTATACCCAATGCATGGAGCAGGAGTTATACACGCGATAGAAAAAAAGAATATTTTAAATGAGGAACAAGATTATTACATAATTTCAATGCCTGGAGAAGTAAAGGTAATGGTACCAACACAAAAAGCAGAGGAAATTGGTGTAAGAAATATAATAGATAAAAATGATGTTTCGAAAGTTCTAAATATATTAGAAGAAGATGAAACTGAAATGTCAGATAATTGGAATAAGAGATATAGAGATAATATGGATAAGATGAAGAGTGGAGATATATATGAAGTAGCTGATGTTGTTAGAAATTTAAGCTTTAAACAAAAGGAAAAAGGTTTATCTACAGGAGAAAAAAAGATGTTGAATAATGCTAAACAAATTTTAATTAGTGAATTAGTTTTAGCAGAACATGTACCTCAAACGGAAATTGAAAAAATAGTTGAAAATAAAATAAATATTTCTTTTGAAGAAAATAAATTGCATGAAAATGTTACAGAAGGAATAAGCAATAATATAGTTAGTAAATTTATTCCATTTGATAGTACAGGAACATCTCAAAATTAATTATAAAAAAGCGGAAATTTAAAATTTTCTGCTTTTTTTGATATTATGTATTTAATTTTATAATTCAAAAAAGAACATACATTTACATAAATTTTATATTTATGTAAATGTATGGAAGGATTTATAGAATTTACGTCGAATATTAATATTAGTTATATTTTAGAAAGGAACCTAAAATGGTCAGATACAGTGATGAGCTTATAGATGAAATAAGAAATAGTAATGATATAGTAGATATTATCTCTCAATATGTTAATTTAAAGAAAAGTGGGAGAAATTTTTTTGGCTTATGCCCATTTCATAATGAAAAATCACCATCATTTGCAGTGTCTCCAGATAAACAAATTTTTCACTGTTTTGGTTGTGGGGCTGGAGGTAATGTTTTTCATTTTATAAGTAAAATAGAAGGTATAGGTTTCAGAGAGTCAATGGAAATGTTGGCTAATAGAGCTAATATAACTTTACCTAGTATAGATAATGAACAAGACAATAAGTTATCTTATTTGAAATCAAAGGTATATGAGATAAATAAGCAAACTGCACAGTTCTACCATGAAAATTTATATAAGCCTACAGCAAAGGTTGCACAAGAATATATAAAAAAAAGAAAATTAGACAACAACACACTAAAAACATTTTTTATAGGATATTCAGGATCATTTAATGAATTATATCAAACTCTAAAAAAGCAAGGTTTCACAGATGAGGAGATTTTAGCCTCATCATTGGTAAACAAAAATGATAGAGGAGAGTTTATAGATAGATTTAGAAATAGATTGATGTTTCCTATACAAGATGAAAGAGGAAGAATAATTGCCTTTGGAGGAAGAATTTTAGAAGATAGTAAAATAAAAAATGTAAAAATGCCTAAGTATATCAATTCTTCAGAAAATATTGTATATAGTAAAGGAAGACATTTATTTGGTCTATATGCTGCAAAAAAAGGAAAAATGGATAAGATATTAATTGTAGAAGGATATATGGATGCTATATCACTACATCAAAGAGGAATAACAAATGTAGTTGCATCACTTGGAACAGCTTTAACAGAGGCACAAGGAAGATTATTGCGTAGAAATTGCCAACAAGTAGTTATAGGTTATGATTCTGATGGAGCAGGACAAGCTGCTACTTTAAGAGGACTAGAAATATTACAGAATTTAGGTTGTGATATAAGAATTTTGCAGTTAGAAGGAGCCAAAGATCCTGATGAGTATATATTAAAATTTGGCCCTGAAAGATTACAAAAATGCATTGATAGTGCAATTTCATTGGTTGATTATAAAATAAAGATATTAAAAAATAACCTTGATTTAAATCACCCAAATGATAAGATAAAATTTCTTACAGAAATAGCAAAAGAACTAGCAAAAGTAAGTAGTGATATAGAAAAAGAAGTTTATGTAGATAAAATTGCTCTTGATTATAAAATATCAAAAGAAGCAATATATGCTGAAATCAATAAATTGCTATATGGAAAAAATAAAAATGAAAAAATACTTCAAAAGAAAACACCAGTAAAACAAACCTTAAAACCACAGTTGAATATGAATAATGATGCTGTTACCAAAAAAGAAAATATGATAATATATCTTCTTATAAATTATCCACAAGAATCATATAATAAGCTAAAAAGTAAGATAAGTTATGAAAATATAAAAAACGAAAGAAATAAGCAAATTATAAAAAAATTGTATGAAGAATTGGAAAAGGGTAATAGTATTAATAATGTATTAGATTTTTTTCAAGATGAAGAAATAGTAAATTTTTTAACATGGGTAATGGCATACGATTTTGAAATAGTGGAAGTTGATAAATGTTTAGATGATATTTTGAACAATTATGAAAAAGATAAACTGATTTCAATGAGAAATGAGGTTGTGCAAGCACTGGAAAATACAGAGAATTTAACAAAAGAGGAAATAGCTAGTTTAGAACAAAGTTTAAATGAGATAATATTAAAATTAGCTAAGATTAAATAGGAGGTAGAATTAATGAAAAAGTCTGAAAATGATGAAATAGAAATTATACAAAAAGTAGTAATTCCAGATGTAACAGGTAAAAAAGAAGAACAAGCAAAAAAAGAGCTAGATAGATTAGATGTTATAATTGAATATGTAACTGATGATGATAAAGATAATGATGTAGTTATAAGTCAAAGTATTAAGCCTAAAACTAAGGTAGATGAATATTCAGAGATTGTTATAAAAATAAATAAGAAAAATGAAAATACTGAATTGGATAAAGAAAAAGTAATGAATATAATAAAAAAGGCTCAGAAAGAAGGAAAAATTACTTATGGTGAATTAGCAACACAATTAGGTGATGCTAATACTGAGCAGATAGAGGAAGTCTTTGATACATTCGAAAATATAGGTGTTAATGTTTTTAGTGAAGAGTTAGAGGAACCTGATTTTGAAGATTTGGAAGAAGTTGAAGAAATTAAGCTAGAAGAAATTGATGTTACAAATTTTGATGGAGTAAATATAGATGATCCAGTTAGAATGTATTTAAGAGAAATTGGTAAAATTCCATTGTTGACATATGAGGAAGAATTAGATTTAGCTAAAAAGGTACTTGAAGGAGATGAGGAAGCTAAACAAAAACTTGCAGAATCAAATTTAAGATTAGTTGTAAGTATAGCAAAAAAATATGTTGGTAGAGGAATGTTGTTCTTAGATTTAATTCAAGAAGGTAATATGGGATTAATAAAGGCTGTTGAGAAATTTGATTATACTAAAGGTTATAAATTTAGTACTTATGCAACATGGTGGATTAGACAGGCGATTACTAGAGCAATTGCTGATCAGGCAAGAACAATAAGAATTCCTGTGCACATGGTTGAAACTATTAATAAGTTAATTCGTACTTCAAGAGATTTATTGCAAAGATTAGGTCGTGAACCTACTCCAGAGGAGATTTCAAAAGAAATAGAATTACCTGTTGAAAAAGTATTAGAAATTCAGAAAATAGCTCAAGATCCTGTATCTTTGGAAACACCAATTGGAGAAGAAGATGATAGTCATTTAGGGGATTTTATACAAGATGATGATTCACCAGCTCCACAAGATTCTGTTGCATATACTTTATTAAAAGAACAATTAGAAGAAGTTATGAATACTTTAACTCCAAGGGAAGCAAAGGTTTTAAAATTAAGATTTGGCTTAGAGGATGGAAAAGCTAGAACTCTTGAAGAAGTTGGAAGAGAGTTTATGGTAACTCGTGAAAGAATAAGACAGATTGAAGCTAAAGCTCTAAGAAAGCTAAGACATCCAAGTAGAAGTAAAAAATTAAAAGACTATATGAATTAATTTTCTAAAAATGCTTGAAATTTTATTAATTTTATGTTAAGATATAAGATATATACTTTTTTAAGAATAAATTGGAGGTTAATTATATATGGAAAATCAAACTAAAACTAGAATGACCATATTAAATTATATAAAAGAATCCTTGGGCTATGTTAAAGAATTTACAAGAGCTCTTATTGGTAATGATGAAAATCTTATTAGTAATATAGATAATATTCCAGAATTAGAGGAGTACAAAAATAAGAATGCTAATGATGAAGTTATACAAAATGATATAGAGCAGTTAGCCAAAATCCAAAAGGCTTTAGATAAGAAAAAAGAACAAACTAGAAGAACAAATATGAGAGAAAGAGTAAAAACATCTGGTTCTAGGGTAAAGGAAAAGCAAGAAATTATAAAAAATATGGAAAGAGAATAGAGGAATAAAAAAATAAAGAATTAATTGTAGTAACAGTTAATTCTTTTTTTATTGAGGTAATATGGTTGTATAAAAAAAGAGTTGTAGTTACATACAACTCCTTTTTGGTAGCGAGAAGTGGATTCGAACCACCGACCTGCCGGGTATGAACCGGATGCTCTAGCCAACTGAGCTATCTCGCCATTTGTGATGACAACTAATATTATAATGTTTTTTATACAACTTGTCAATAGAAAAACAAAAAAATTTGTTACTGCAAAGGAATATAGGTATTTGTGAACTTGAAAAATTTGAGAAATTCAAGGAACGTCCCCAAATTTCTCAAATTTCTCAAGTCAATTTTATTGTTTTGACATTTTTTCAAATTCTTTACATTTTATACGATAGTCCATTTGTTGAGTTAGATACTTGTAGTACATATATGCTTGTTCATATTGCATAATTGGATTTATCATTGGTGATTCATACATTTGTGAGTCAAAATTATTTTCATATGGGTTAAAGTTATTTGGGTTTGTAAAATTATTAAAATCCATATTTCTATCCATTAGTAAGGCTCCTTTCATTACTGAATTTGTTTAATTAATGTATATTTAAAATTTATTAAAATATTACAATTTGTATTGGTTTTATATTTGATAAAAATTAATATATAATTGTTATAAATTAATTATATCAAAATAAAAAAAGTCTATATTATGTATGATGAGAAATGTGTAGATGCAAGCAAATGTACCTTGCATTATTTTACCAATCATATAGGGTTTCATTGATAAGTTATTTTTTGCCGCTATACTAAATATTTGTAGAAAGATTGAAAATCCCGCAAAGCCTAATAAAAAGGCAGATATTATTATTTGATTTGACATATATTTTGTATGTAAAGATGATATAGCATTTAGCCCATTAGTAAGTTCCAATAAGCCAGTTATTATAGAATTTCCATATTCTGATGGAATATTTATGCATTGCAAAATATTACTAATAGAGTTTATAATATTTAAGCTGTTTAATATTGATATAATGATGGAAAATAGCACAATAAATCCACCAATCAAAAGTATGGTTGATATGGCATTTGTAATACTGTTACTTAATATAGTTCCTAAATCTGAGATGTTATATGAAGTGCTATTTGTTCTGTAACTTCTATACAAATTCTTCCAATGATACTTATTCTTTGAAGTGTGAGTATAAGTATTTGCACTTCTATTTTGAGACTCTTTTATTTCTGAATTAAGATTTCCCGTATTTGCATATTTGAGGTGCAAATGCTTGTTATTATGCTTGCTAATTAATCCAAAAATTAAACCAACAGTCAGACAAGCCAAAATATGCGTAATAAACAAGATTATGCCTATTGTGGTATCTCCAAATAAACTTATTCCAACAGTACCAATAATAAAAAGAGGTCCAGAGTTATTAGTAAATGCCAACATTCTTTCTGCTTCTTGTTTAGTACAAGTTCCTTCTTCAACAAATTTATTAACAATTTTTGCACCTACAGGATATCCACTAATAATTCCCATTATAAAAGCATAACTTGCTTCACCAGGCACATTAAATAAGGGTCGCATAAATTTGTTAGTTAATTTTCCAAGATAATATGGGAGGTTTGTGTAGTTTAATAGTTCTGTTGCAATGAAAAATGGAAATAGTGATGGAACTACATTTTTTGCCCATAATGTTAGTCCATTTTTTGCAGCAAATAAGTTGGTTTGAGAGAAAAGTAATAAAAATACTAGAAATAGCGTGAATATAATGGTTAGTAAATTTTTTTTGAATATAAGTATAAATAAATTTTTTAGTTTCATTTTTTATTATTTACTCCTTTTTTTATGCTTGTATTTATGAAATTATTATGCGAGATATAGCAAAAATATGATATGGAATTTCACTTAAATCCAGATGAAAAATGTTCAGGACAATGACATGAAAAAATTTTTCATGTCATTGTCCTGAAAAAAACATAAAAATGTTGACATAATAAAAGAAAAGATATATAATTCAATTGAAAAGTGAATAGGGAGGAGAATAAATGGATTTATATGAAAAAATCATTACTCCAATAGTAATAAAAAAGTATAGAAATTTCTATAATTCTTTGGCAAATTTCAGTAAACAATCCTATAGATATGAAGTAAAAAAATTTTTATTGAGTAATGGAGACACATTAACTAAAGAACAAGAGCAACAGATAAGAAGGTTTTGGAGATGTTATACTAATGATTTTGACATATCTTATCATAGATATTATATTAACAGAAATGGGAATTTTGATGTCAGATTTATTCCAGATGATCTATTTGCGGGATATATAGATAAGTATTTGAATAATAGAGAAATCGAATGTGGTATTGCAGATAAAAACTATTTTGATATGTATTTAAATGGATTTAAAATGCCTAAGACATATTTACATTTAATAAATGGACAGCTTTTAGATAACAACTATAATTTTATTGATATTAAAACAGCAAAGAATATATTAATGAAATATAATTCTTTTATTGTAAAGCCAAGTATGTCATCTTATGGTGGTAAGAATGTGCAGTTTTATAATAATTATAAATATGAAGATTTAGAAAAATTATTTAGAGATACTGTTTCAAAAAATCTTATATTTCAAGAGCAAATTAAGCAAAACAAAAATCTGGCAATTCTACATCCTGATTCAGTAAACACAATAAGAATAATGACATTAATTTTAAATGGAGAAGTGATTACGCTATCTTCTAGTTTAAGATTGGGGGTCGGAAAAAACAAGGTAGATAATGCAAGTGCAGGAGGAATTTATTGTGGTATTAAGGATAATGGTGAGCTTACAAATTTTGCATATAATACAAAAGGAGAAAGGTTTAATGTGCATCCAGATGGAGGAAACTTTAGACAATGTAAAATACAGTGTATGGATAAAGTAAAAGAAATAGTAAAATTAGCAGCACAAAGGTTTCCTCATTTTAGATTGATAGGTTGGGATATTGCAATAGATGAAGATGGAGAGCCAGTAATAATTGAGGCAAATCTAACAATGAGTAGTTTAGATGTAGTACAAACTGTAGGAGGACCATTGTTTGGAGAACATACTGAGCAAATATTAGATGAAGTATTTAATTCAAATAAGAAAAATGACAAAATAAGTTTAGATATATCACAATATATATAAAGTAATATAAAGGGGATGTTGAATGTGAAAAGTATTAAAATAAAGCCATTAAAAAACGAAATTGTTGATAGATTTATCGCAGATAATAATTTATTTGCAATAATTGAATGTGCACCAATTAATGTTATTTTTATAGATAATTTTATAAATAATATAAATTTATATAAAGATATTTTTATGCGTAATAATATGCATGATAATATCTTTTTTTCGTGTAAAGCAAATAAGGGATATTCATTATTGAAAACTGCAGCGGAGCAGAAATGTGGAATTGAAGTTTCAAGTTATTACGAGTTAGAAGATGCTTTAAAATACACAAATAGGATAATTGCCTCAGGTCCTGCAAAGGATTTCGAATATATAAAATTAGCAATCGAAAAAAATGTTATTATCTCAGTAGATGATATAGAAGAACTAAAAGAAATTGATAAATTCCACCATACTGCAAATGTGATGCTTAGGATTTCTAATTTAATAAATATACAAAGTAGATTTGGAGTTAATGTATCTCAACTAAATAAATGCTTAAGCATCATAAAAAAAGGTAAAATCAATTTGGTAGGTTTTTCTTTTCATATTAATAATTATAATTTAGAAGATAGAATAAATGCAATACTACAATTATTAGAAATTATAAATAATAGAAAATTAAACATTAGATATATAGATATAGGGGGTGGGATACCAATTAATTATTGTTCTAAAGAAGAATATGAAAACTTCAAAAGAGAAAATAATAAAAATATGTATTACAAGAGAAAAGAAATAAGAGAATTCTATCCATATTATAACGAAAAGGCATCTGAACAAGCATTGGATTACATATTACATTCTGTAAGGAATAAATTAAATAACATAGAGATAATAATAGAGCCAGGAAGAAGTTTGCTTAATAATTGTGGCATAAGTATTTACGAAGTTAAATATATAAAACATTTTGATAATGGAGACAATCTAATAGTTACTAATGGAAATATTAATTGTTTATCAGAACAATGGTTTGATTCAGACTATTTGATAGAACCATTAGTATATAAAAGAAATATAAAACCAAGTAAAAAAGTAATACAAGCAAGTGTAGCAGGAAACCTATGTCTAGAGCAAGATATTATAACATGGAGAAAGGTCGAATTTGAAGATACACCAGAAAAAGGAGATTTTTTAATATATTATAATACTGCAGCTTATCAAATGGATTCTAACGAGAGTGATTTTCATAAAATCCCAATAGTAAAAAAAATTGTAGTAAAAAAGATAGAAAATAAATATGAGATAAGGAGTGATAGTTCATATGATTGTTGAAAAAATAACAGATTTAATAGGAAATACACCAATGATAAAATTAAAAATTAAGAATAATGATTGGAATGTATATATTAAACTTGAAAAATTTAATCCAGGTGGAAGTATGAAGGATAGAATGGCTTTAAATATGATTAGAGGAGCAGAAAAATCAGGAAAATTAAAGCCAGGAGGGACAATCATAGAGTCCTCTAGCGGAAATACGGCAATAGGGTTAGCAATTGTATCAGCAATAAAAGGCTATAAATTTATTGCCGTAGTTGATCATCATGCTTCAAAAGAAAAAATAGATATGATAAAAGCATATGGTGGAGAAATTGTTGTAGTTGGTGATGGTTACAAAGCAAATGAAGTTGCAGTAGTCGAGAGAGAACAAACAGCTAAAAATATGGCAAGCAAAATGCCAAATTCATTTTTCCCAAATCAAGCAGATAATGAGGATAATAAATATGCATATGTTGATTCTTTGGCAACTGAATTGATAAATGAAATCGATAATATTGATGAAATATATGGTGCAATAGGCACTGGAGGCTCAATATGTGGTACTGCATTAGGTATAAAAAAACATAATAAAAATACTAAGATAAATGCAATAGAACCAGAAGGATCAATTATATTTGGTGGAGAAGGAAAACCATATTTTCAATCAGGAACAGGTAATCCAAAGGATGCAGACATTCCTAAAATAATAGAATATGATTTAATTGATAAGAATTATTATGCAACAGATAAAGAAGCTTTTAATACATGTAGATATTTTGCTAGAAAATATGGAATTTTAGTTGGAGGTTCATCTGGAGGGGTTATATATAAAGCACTTGAAGATTTAAATAAAAAGCAAGGAAAAGGAAATGCTGTTATCTTAGTATGTGATGGTGGAGAAAAATATTTAAACAATGTATATAATGATGATTGGATGAATAAAAACAATTTAATAGACACTAGTGTTGAAGAAAAAATAAAGGAGTGGTTATAACATGCAAAATAAAGAAGAATTAATTTATTCTGGTATTCCTACCTTTATGGGAAGTGATTTCATTAAGGAAAGCAAAATAAGTAAATATGATGTTGTTTTCTTAGGAGTTCCAACTGATTATGGTGCATCTTATAGACTAGGAGCTAAGTATGCACCAAGGCAATTAAGAGAATATTCTTTTTGGGATAGAGTCGATGGATTAAAAATGTATGATTTAGATAACGAAAAATGTATAAAGACAAACAATTTAAATATTGCTGATATTGGAGATATAGAAGTAAATCCTACAGATCCGAATAAAAATCAAAACAATATAACAGATAAAGTTTATAATATAAGGAAGCATAGTTTTCCTGTAGTTTGTGGTGGTGATCATTGTATTACATATGGAAGTTTCAGAGGGTGCTATAAAGCGATAAAAGAGTTGTATCCAGACTATGAAATAGGTATTATTCATTATGATGCACATATGGACATTGAAAAAGATTATTTAAATATGCCAGAGGTATGGCATGGAAATGTATTTAGAAAACTGATTAATGATGGTTATTTAAAAGGTGAAAATTTATACACAATTGGACCAAGAGGGATAATTAATAATGAATGGATAGAATATTCAAAAGAAAAGAAGATAAATTTATACACATCAAACAATGTTAAGGACAAAGGAATTGAAAATATTATGGATGAAATTATAGATAAAAATAAAAATAAAAAAATAAAATTCTATATTACATTTGATATTGATTGTATAGACATGTCATACATATTTGGAACTGGAACACCACAAAGCAATGGATTATCAGTATATGATTGTGAGAAATCATTAAGAAAACTAAATGAATTGGAAGTTATAGGATTCGATATAGTTGAATTAAATCCTAAATTAGATGATTCACATAGTTCATTTGTAATCGCATGTGAATTACTATTTAATTTTTTGGCTATTGGTTATAATGGAGGCGAGAAAAAGAATGAAAGATAAGATTGCAATTTTATATAATCTTAACAGAGGAAAATTTGAGTATGAAACAGAATTTGATTCTAAGCTTACAATAGATTCAATTTGTAAGGCTTTGAAAGAAAATTATGAGGTAATAAAAGTGGAAGCTGTAAAGAATTTCTCTTGGATAAAAAGAATAAATGAAATAAATCCAAAATTAGTTTTTAATATTTGTGAAGGATTTTACGGACCTGCAAGAGAAGCAATATATGCCGGGATATTGGAACAATTTAAATATAATTATTCTGGACCGGATAGCACTAATTTATTAATATGCCATAATAAATTTCTTGTAAAAAACTTAGTAAAAGAAATAGTTAGAGTACCATTTGGCTATTCTGTGAATGATAAAAGTGATATTTCAAAAATAAAAATACATAAGTATCCAGTTATAGTTAAATTGAACTCCGAAGGTTCTAGTATGGGATTAAGTGAGAAATCAATTGTGAATAATGATGAAGATTTATTAAAACAAATCGAATTTTTAAAAGAAAATTATAAAAGAAATATTCTAGTCGAAGAGTATATAGATGGTATTGATATAAGTATGGCATATATTGAAGGTATTGGAGCGATGGGACCTTGTCAAATAAATTGTGATTCTTTGTTTTATGATTATGAAATGAAGACAATAAAGGATTCATCAGTAGATATAATACCTATGAATGGAATATATGAACAATTAAAAGATATAGTTATGAAGATAGTGAAAAGATTAGACATCAAAGGATATGCAAAATTAGATTTTAGAATGAAAAATAATAAGTTTTATTTAATTGAAGTAAACTCTCAAGTAAGTTTTCATCCGATGGGAGAGTTTATAACATGTTGCAAAAAGGATGGATATGATTTTGACAATGTTATTAATCATATTGTAAAAAATGCTCTAAAATCTAAACAGAAAATAAATTCGGTTGGAATAGGAGAAATGTAAAATGGTAGAATTAATAGATAAAGAATTTTCTAAAGAATATAACAACTTAGTAGAATCAGAGTCAGTATTACCAATGAAGATTACTGAATTCTATAAAAAGAAGGTTTTAGAGGAAGTTTCTCAAATCGGAACAGGAGGACCTTTATATAAGTCAGTAATACCAACAAAAGAGAAAATGATAATTAGTACGAGCAAAGAAACAAGAGATTATGTCGAAGAGGACAAACATATGCCAATTGAAGGTGTAGATTACATTATAAGAAAGTACAAGGATAGATTGATTTTTATCATAACAGATGTTTGCTTTTCTCATTGTCAATATTGCTTTAGAACATATAACCTATCTAAATTACAAAAAAGTAACCTAAAGGAAACAATATCAAATAAAATAAAAGTATTAAAAAAATATTTATATGAGCATAATGAAATAAAAGAAGTTATCTTTTCAGGTGGAGATCCTATGAGTATTGGATATAAAAATATGATCTATGCATTAGATGAATTAAAAAATTGGAATATTAGAATACATACTAGGGCTATAGTTTATAATCCAAATATATTTGATGAAAATATGATTAGACTTCTAAAAAAGAATAATGTAAGGTTAGTATTTCACATAAATCATCCATATGAAATATGTAATGTTGTTGAAAATAAGATAAAACAATTATATAATAGTAGTATAAGATTATATGCACAATTTCCTTTATTAAGAGGAATAAATGATAATTATAAAGTATTAAAAATGTTACTTATAAAAATGGATGAATTGCATATAAGACCATTATCAATATTTATTCCAGATCCTATAGCTTATAGTGCTACTTATAGAGTAAGTTATAAAAGAATAATAGAAATAATGAATGAAATAAATTGGAGTACACCATCTTGGATAAATTCTACAAGATTTGTATTAGATACAACTATAGGCAAGGTAAGATATGAAAACATTAAAAGTTGGGAAGGAAATTGTATAATTTTTGAAAGGGAAGGCAAGAGAGTAAAGTATTATGATTTAGATGATGGTATAGATATACCATCTGATATAAATAAATTATTATGGAAGGAGAAAATATAACATGGCACATCATGGAAGATATGATAGTACATTAACTAAAAAATCAATAGCTAAAAAAGAAAGAGCAAAATCTAAATCTGGTAAAGGAAAAAACTTGGAAGAGGAGAATGATTTTATTATATCTAGTACAGATAAGGATAAGGGAGTTGTCATAGAAACGAGATATAATGAAGCAACTATACTTTATAATGGAAATTTGATTACAGCACAATTAAGAAAAGGAATTAATGCTGTTTGCAATCAAACAGTTTTTCCCGGTGATATTGTTGTGCTTGAAAAAGAAAAGTCAGAGCAATACTCAATGGTTAATTTAATTGAAAGAAAAAATATACTATCAAGAGTCAAAAGAGATAGTACAAGAAATAACATAAGTGCAGGAAGTAACCATAATGTTGCTGCTAATATTGATGTAGCTGTCATTGTTGTATCTGCTAAAACACCACCGTTACATCCAAAGTTTATTGATAGGTATTTGATGATTTTACAAGACAATGCAATTGATTGCATTATATGTTTGAATAAATCGGATTTAAAAACGGAAAATGATGAAAGAATACTAGATTTATATCGTGAAATAAAAATACCAGTTATTGAAACATCAGCGACCAATAATAGTGGCATAGAAGAATTAAAGAAAAAAATAAGAGGTAAGCAAGCTATTTTTGTTGGTCATAGTGGTGTAGGGAAATCTTCATTGACAAATGCTTTAATGGATACCGATATAATAAAGACTTCACATACAAGTAGTAAAACTGGAAAAGGAAGACATACAACTACTACATCTAAATATTACATTTGGGACGAAAATTCATCAATAATTGATACTCCAGGCATAAGGAGTTTGGATATTTCTAGTTTTGAACCAGAAGAAATAAAATTATATTTTCCTGAATTTGACGATTGGAGTGGGCGTTGCAAATATGCAGACTGTTTACATTATAGAGAGCCACAAGAAGGGTGTATGGTAAAACAAGCCGTACAGTCAGGAATTATTAGTAGGCAGAGATATGGAAGTTATATTAGAATTTTGAAGGAAGTTGTTAATGAAAAAGACAAAAATGATGAAGAAGGATGGGATATTGGTGATTAATATAAAGAATCCGAATTTTTCATTTAAAATTGGACGGAGATTATTGTGTAGAATTGAAGAGAAATCAAGAAGGTTTCTATAATGAAGTAGAAGAATATTTTGATGAAGACAAATTACTACGTAATTTTGACACAACAATCATCTCTTAATCTAGTAATATTAATGATTACCGGATACGAAAAAATTTTTCATGTCATTGTCCTGAAAAATGTTTGTATGGAATTGACTAAAAGATATTTTTTTGGTACAATAATAGAAGGTTTAAATTTCAAAGACTATGGG
>CANRGM010000013.1 GCA_947630155.1 uncultured Clostridia bacterium | reverse complement strand
CTTTTAATTCATTTAACATAATTGTTATTATACAAAATTATTTGATTAAAATCAATACTTTTTAGAATTTTTTCCACCATTCTCCAAACATTATCACAA
The DNA here is from genome assembly GCA_947630155.1 of uncultured Clostridia bacterium. Classification (GTDB taxonomy): domain Bacteria; phylum Bacillota; class Clostridia; order TANB77; family CAG-508; genus CAG-492. Next base: position 19,979 of record CANRGM010000013.1, on the reverse strand, counting down.
CTCACCCCCAAAAAATCACTACAGAGTAGTCAAAAAATTTAGTATAAGTATGTGGGTGGCTAGATATTGTTTTGAAAATGTGGCTTAAGTGGGGACCGGCTAGCTACAGAGAGTTATAATTCCCCAGACCACCACAAAAACTAAAACGTCTATATGCTTACTCACTGCCATACAGCAATTCGACCATCGCACTCAGGAATTATTACTCTCTGTGCGCTGTTGGGAAACATTTTCAAAACAATATCTAGCCACCGACATACTTATACTAAATTTTTTGACGGCCTACTGCATAAGCACATAAACACTGTACCCCCCAAAAAAAATCCTCAAATTGTATTATACAATTTGAGGGTCTATATTTTAACCAAAAATTCCTTTTTTCTTAATCGGAGGTTGCTCATTCATAGTCTTAGCCAACTGAACCAACAACTCCCTTTGTTCTTTAGACAAACGTTTAGGAACCTGAACATTAACAGTAAACACAAAATTACCACTACTATTAGTATTAATATTCTTAAACCCTTTGCCCTTTATTGTAAATACAGTTCCAGTCTGAGTTCCTTCAGGAATTTTAAATTTTTCTTTTTTACCATCAACCATAGGAATCTCAAGTTCTGCACCTAATACAGCTTGAGTAAAAGTAATAGGCACATTACAATACACAGTAGAGCCTTTTCTAGTAAAAATACTATGCTTCTTAATCTTAACAACTATGTATAAATCACCTTTTGCTCCACCACGAATCCCAGGTTCACCTTCTCCTCGCAAAACAATAGATTGATCACTATCAATTCCAGCTGGAATCTTAACCTTAATTCTAGCCTGTTTTCTTATAGTACCTTTGCCTTTACAAGAATCACAAACCTCTTTAATAACCTTACCACTACCATGACAATTTGAACATGTTCTACTAGTTTGCATCTGACCTAAAATAGTATTTTGAACTTGCTTAATCTGACCAGTACCACCACAAACCTTACATGTTTCTACTGAAGTTCCTGGTTTTGCACCACTTCCAGAGCAAGTTGAACAAGTCTCATCTCTAGAAATTGTAATCTCTTTTTCAACACCCAAAAAAGCCTCTTCAAAAGTAATATCTAAATTATACCTTAAATCAGCGCCTCTAACTGGTCCATTATTTCTTCTAGAACTTCTACCACTTCCTCCTCCAAAAATAGATGAGAAAATATCTCCTAAATCAAAATCTTCAAAACCATTAAAACCAGAAGTCGAATATGAATAATACCCCCCACCAGGATTACCTCCACCAAATCCCGCAGGTCCATCATGACCAAACTGATCATACATACGTCTCTTTTGACTATCAGAAAGCACCTCATAGGCTTCATTAAGTTCTTTAAACTTTTTTTCAGCTTCTTCTTTATTATCTGGATTTGCATCAGGATGGTACTGTTTTGCCAACTTACGATATGCCTTTTTTAATTCCTCATCAGTAGCATTCTTACTAACACCCAATACCTCATAATAATCTCTCTTCTGAGCCATCTTATACTCCCTTTCCTTCAATATTCCATGTTTTCTATACTTTGCTTACAATCTAAAGGGTGTATGCTTAGAATCGGCATCACACCCCAAAAGTCATTTTTATAAAAATCAAATTTATACTAAATTATTTATTATCATCATCTTCTACCTTATAATCTGCATCATACACATTACCATTCTCATCAACATTAGGTCCTGCACCTTGAGCACCATCAGCACTCTCAGTTCCTTCAGCACCAGCTGCTGCATTAGCATTATTAGCAGAATACAATTTTTCAGAAATAGAGAAAAATACAGTAGTCAGTTTCTCAGTTGCTTGTTTAATAGCCTCAGTATCAGAACCTTCCAAAGCTTTCTTAACATTGTCAATCTCTGTCTCAGCTTTAGCTTTTTCCTCACCACTTATCTTATCACCCAACTCATCAAGTGTCTTTTGGCAATTATAAACTAAACTCTCAGCATTATTTCTAGTTTCAATATCATCTTTTCTCTTCTTATCTTCTGCTGCATGAGCTTCAGCATCTTTAACAGCTTTTTCAATATCTTCATCTGATAAATTTGTACTAGCAGTAATAGAAACTTGTTGACTATTTCCTGTAGCCATATCTTTTGCAGATACATGAACAATACCATTTGCATCTATATCAAATGTAACTTCAATTTGTGGTACTCCTCTTGGAGCAGCAGGAATTCCTGATAAATTGAATCTTCCTAAAGTTTTGTTATAAGCAGCCATTTCTCTTTCACCTTGTAAAACATGAACTTCAACACTTGTTTGACCATCTGCTGCTGTAGAGAATACTTGTGATTTTTTTGTTGGTATTGTTGTATTTCTTTCAATTAATTTAGTAAATACTCCACCATATGTTTCAATACCTAATGATAATGGTGTTACATCCAATAATACTAAATCTTTAACATCTCCAGATAATACACCACCTTGAATAGCTGCACCTATTGCAACACATTCATCTGGGTTAATACCTTTGTTTGGCTCTTTTCCTGTTATTTTCTTAACTGTTTCTTGTACTAATGGAACTCTTGTAGAACCACCAACTAAAAGAATTTGAGCAATATCATTTGCTGTTAATCCAGCATCCTTTAAAGCTTGATTTACAGGTCCTGTTGTACTTTCAACTAAATCTCCAATTAATTCTTCAAATTTAGCTCTTGTTAATGTAATATCTAAATGTTTTGGTCCTGTACTATCTGCTGTAATAAATGGTAAATTAATATTTGTTTGTTGCATTCCTGATAACTCAATTTTAGCTTTTTCAGCAGCTTCTTTTAATCTTTGCATAGCACTTTTATCTTGAGATAAATCTATTCCATTTGATTTTTTGAATTCTGAAACAAGGTAATTGATAATTCTTTCATCAAAATCATCTCCACCTAATTTGTTATTACCACTTGTAGCTAAAACTTCAAATACACCATCACCAATATCTAGTATAGATACATCAAATGTACCTCCACCTAAATCATAAACCATGATTTTTTGTTCTGTATTATCTTTATCAACACCATAAGCTAAAGCTGCAGCTGTTGGCTCATTTATAATTCTTAGAACCTCTAAACCTGCTATTTTACCGGCATCTTTAGTTGCTTGTCTTTGTGAATCGCTAAAATATGCAGGAACTGTAATAACAGCTTGTGTAACTTTTTGTCCTAAATAACTTTCAGCATCTGATTTAAGTTTTTGTAAAATCATAGCAGAAATTTCTTGTGGTGAAAATTCATCACCTTCAATATTTACTTTTGAATCTGTACCCATTTTTCTTTTTATTGATATAACTGTGTTATCTGGATTTGTAACAGCTTGACGTTTAGCAATTTGTCCAACTAATCTTTCTCCATTTTTTGAAAAAGCAACTACAGATGGTGTAGTTCTATTACCTTCAGCATTTGGTATAACTACCGCTTCTCCACCTTCCATAACTGCAACACATGAATTTGTTGTTCCTAAGTCTATTCCTATAATCTTTCCCATTTTAAAATTCCTCCTTAAAAATTTTAATTATACTTTTCTTAAATTTCTATTCTTTAGTATAAATTTATATTGATTAATCATTATAACTAACTCACATTTTCAATTAGATATTTTTAAAATATCCATGATTTTTTGCTTAATTAGCTACAACAACTAAAGAATGTCTAATAACTTTGTTACCAATCATGTAACCTTTTCTGTACTCCTCTTTAATCTCCTGAACACCTAATGTATCATCTTCAACAGAGCTTACTGCTTCATGTAATTCTGGATCAAAGGTTTTTCCTATAGTTTCAATTTCATTAATTCCATTTGCTTTCAAAACATCTTTGAATTGTTTTAACACTAATTCAACCCCAACTTTGTAATTGTTATCCTCTGTTTGTACACTAACTGCTTTCTCAAGATTATCTATTACTGGCAATAATGAAATAGCTATGTCTGATAATACTGAATTATATAATCCTTCTCTTTCTTTAGCACTCCTTTTCTTGAAATTGTCAAATTCAGCCATCAATCTTTTAAGTCTATCTTCTTTGTCATCCAGTTCTGCTCTTTGAACTTGCAGTTTTTCTTTTAAATCATTTAGAACATTTTCATTTACTTCATTACCAGAATCTTTCTTTTGCTCAATATTCTCTTCTAAATTTTCTTCTAAAGCTTTTTCCATCAATTCTTTCCTCCATTTCCCATTAATCCTTTAATATATTTCATAACAGAAATAACCTTTGAATAATCCATCCTTTTTGGTCCTATAATTCCTATTGTTCCCATTTCTCTATCATTTATTTTCTGTTTAAAAGTAATAACACTGAAATCTTTTAATCCATCTTCTGCATCATCATCACCAATATAAACATTGATATCATCTGTAAATTCCGAGTTCAATAAATCTATAAACAAATCTTTCTTATCTAATATATTTATAAAATTTTTAGCTATTTGAATATCTTGAAACTCTGGTTGTTCAAAAACTTTATTTGTTCCTTCATAATAAATTTCTTCTGTTTTCTCAATAACTTTATTAATTTGGTCAATTATAGTTTTTATAACTTCTATACTATAATTAAGTTCTGAAAAAATGTATTCTTCTATTGGTTTATCAATTTTTTCAAAAGGCTTTCCTTTTAGTTTTGCATTAAAAATATAATTTAAATTTTGAACCTGTTCTTCTTTTATATCTTCATCAAATTTAATTATAGCTTCCTTTATTAAACCTCCATCTGTAATAATTACACACATAATCATTCTGGAACCTAATAAAACAAATTTCATTTCTTCTATTAATTGATCATTATTTTTAGGACCAATTGCAACTGTAGTATAATGTGTAATTTCAGATAATGTATTTGTTGTTATTTTAGTAAGTTCTTCAATCTCATTTACTTTAGTTTGTAATTTCTCTTTAATATATTTTGTTTCCTCCAAAGTTAAATTCTGTTCTTTAAGTAATTCATCAACATACAACCTATATCCTTTTGCAGAAGGAACTCTTCCACTTGATGTATGAACTTTATCTAAATATCCTTCTTTTTCAAGTTCAGCCATTTCATTTCTTATTGTAGCACTACTAAAATCAATCCCATATTTTTTCATAACTGCCCCTGAACTAACTGGTTCTGCTGTATCTACATATTCATCTACTATAGCTTGTAAGATTCGTTTTTTTCTATCGTTTAACATTTTTTCACCTCTTTAATATAAGTGAATTTTTATATTATTATTATAAAAATTAGCAGTCTTTATTCAAGACTGCTAATATTTTACAACTTTTCTTAGCAAATGTCAATATCATCTGCTAATTTTTTTTAACTTTTTCGTTTTCCTCATGTTCCTTGGCTTTTTTTCTTTTTTTGTACATCTTTAACCGATGTGAAATGATTGCACTCGTAAAATGTATGCACACGTATATAAGATATAATACATACACAATAAGAATAATGCAACCAATAGCCATAATAATGTTGTAGTCTTCCATGAAAAAAACTCCTTTCTAAAATTTTATTAAGGCATTTATGATTTTTTCATATTATACATGAAATTCTCATAAAAATCAACACCTAATTTCATAAGTACTATTAAAATCATTATTATTTAAAACTTTTTTACATATAGTAGTCAAAAAAGTAGTCAAAAAACTCAGTATAATTATTAAACAAATTCCATCCACACAACATTAGCTAAATCCAAGCCCTTATCAGTTAATTTGATGTTATTTTCACTAATTTCAACAAGTTTCTCACTAACCAATTTATTTAATTCATTTCTATAAACATATAATGGATTATCTATAAATTTATTTTTAAATTTACTAATTTCTACTCCCTGAATTTTCCTTAATCCAAGTAACATATATTCCTTCATCATTTGCTCTTTTGTCTGATTTTCATGAAAAATCACATTAAATACAGAATTCCCATTTTCATAATTTTCAATATATTGTTTTATATTATCAATATTTGAATATCTAATTCCATTAAAATACGAATGTGCTGCAACTCCAAAACCTAAATAATAGTGTTGGTCCCAACAATTCATATTATGTTTAGATTCATAATTTTTCTTAGCAAAATTAGAAATTTCATAATGTATATATTCATGTTTCTCTAAAATATTTTTTACTTTCCAATACATTTCTCTTTCTAAATTTTCATCTGGTAATTCTAAAACACCTTGATCAATTAAATCAAACATTTTAGTATTTTCCTCAACTATTAAAGAATACACTGAAATATGTTCAGGAGATTTATTTATAATCTTTTTCAAAGAATCTTCTACATCCTCTATAGTTTGATTAGGTAAACCTATCATTAAATCAACATTTATATTTTTAAATCCAACATTTCTTGCAGAATCATATACTTTTTCAAATTCTTTATATGTATGTATTCTTCCTAACATATTAAGCAATTTATCATTTGTTGATTGAAGCCCGATACTTAATCTATTAATTCCTATTTTTAAATATTTATTTAGACTTTCTTCATCAACAGTTCCTGGGTTTACCTCAATAGTAATCTCTGCATTTTTTGATACTTTAAAATTTTCATATATTTTAGAAATTATTTTTTCTATATATTCAACTTGAACTATTGAAGGAGTTCCACCTCCAATATATATTGTGTCTACTTCTATTGGTATTTCTTGTTTTGATAAACTTTTTTCTGCAATTTCCTGATATAAACAATCAAAATAATTATGCATTATCTCTTTCATACCTGAAAAAGAAATAAAATCACAATATTTACATTTTTGTTTGCAAAATGGTATGTGTACATATATTCCTATTTTATCCAACTTTTTCAATCCTTTCACTGTATGCAAAACTTCAACAGCTGTTGCTCTTTAATTTAACCAATCAGCCTTTTCTTAACTCTTCAGCAAAATTACTTATTGCCTTTAGTCTATAATTTACTCCAGACTTTCCAATAGGAGTTTTTAACATTTTTCCTAACTCTGCCAATGAAATATCAGGATTTTCAATTCTTAATTCAGCAATCTCTTGCAAACTTTCAGACAATTCCCCAAACTTTTTCATTTTCTTTATGAACTTAATATCCTCAATTTGCTTCAAAGCTGCATTAATGGTTTTATTAAGATTAGCAGTCTCGCAATTTACAAGTCTATTAACATTATTTCTCATATCACGAATAACACGAATTTCTTCAAATTTCAAAACTGAAGAATTAGCCCCTATAAAAGCTAGAAATTTTGAAATTTCTTCACCATCTTTTAAATATAATGTATTATTCAACTTTTTCATATTAACATCATACTTTTTTAAAATCTTCATAATAAAATTCAAATTTTTTTCACTGCTACAAATTACTTCTAAATGATATATCTTCTCAGGATTATTTATAGAACCTCCTCCAAGGAAAGCACCTCTTACTAGTGCTTTTTCTAAAATTTCAGAGACACAAAAATCTAATATTTTATCACTTAGAATAACTTTTGAATCAATAAGATTTAATTCCTTGAACTCCACCTTTTCTTTAATTTCTATAAAAAACACTTTCCCCTGTATATTTATTTCATACTTCAATATATTTACATTATTTAATAATTTTGCAAACCTATTTATATTATATTCACTTTCTGTTGAGTACTTTATTTTATTGTTTTTTACACTGATATTATTAGTAATAAGGTAACCAATAAGTTCTGCTTTCACTAAATCTTTATTTGATAAATTACTAATTTTACTTAACTCTTCTTTTACATCTTTTGAAAATGACATTTTTTCCACCAACTCTCGCTATTTTCTATAATATTATTTCATTTTGTAAAAAAAGTCAATTCTAACCATTATTTGACATAATTCCTAAAAAATTATATAATATAAAGTATAGCGTAAGCTAAATTTATTAAAAATCATTAAGAAGGAGAGAACCAAATGGCACAGACTTATTCATCTTTTGACATCTTATGTAAGGCACTCTATGATAAAAGAAGCGTTTCTGTTCCAGATTTCTTGGAACAATATGAAAATCTTCTTATTCAAAGAGGCGATGAGAATTGCATCTTGCATGCTAACCGGTTAAGGCAGTATCGCAAGGAACGCACTGATCGCAAATACCTCTCGGACTTGAGAAAAACCTTCAACTCTTTGTACTCATTAATTGACAAAGAGTATCCGGATTTGAAGTTCACAATTGAAGGGAGAATAAAATCCTTTAAGAGTATGGACGAGAAGATTATCCAAACAATCGCTGAACACAAATCACTTGATTTAATTCGCGACACAATGGCTTTTCGGCTCATACTGTTTGGATCCTATTCCTCAGCAGAGTTAATCGACATGTGTTATGATGTGATGAACTCAATCATCCGTAATAATAACGCGAATTACACACTATGTGAGGCAAACTATTTTCCCAGTCAAGTTGACACAACAAATCTACAAGGAATTATTATTCCTAAGAAGTCAAAAATTAATCCGCGGTATTTGTATGGTGTGAAGGATTACATCATAATGCCAAAACAGAACGGATACCAGTCCTTGCATGCTGTTTTCAGACGGCAAAAGGGTGGTGAATGTTTCGAAGTTCAAGTTCGTAGTTTTGATATGCATGTTCTTGCCGAAGGTGGAGGAGCATCTCATTCAGACTACAAAAAGAGAAAGTATAAAACTTCATCTGTATATGATTCAATAGACAGATCTAAAATTCGCTTTTCAGGATATGAATTTCGAAATGAAATGGTTTTCGATTTTGTTGGATTTGAAAAAAGCCTTCAAATCCTGCAGAGACAAAAAACTTTCTGATTTTTAGGGCGTTTCCATTAATTTGGAAACGCCCTTTTTCTATAATATTTCACATAATTCAATTAAAGTGTGTAGGTAGTATATTTAAAATTTTAATATTGTCTTCCCCAATAAACCATTTTATCAGCTTTTCTTCCACAATAAACACACGTATCAGATATCTTCTCTTGTTCAAAAGGAATACATCTAGACTTAGCACCAGTTTCCTCATGAATTTTATTCTCACACTCTGCACTTCCACACCACATTGCTTTTATATAACCTTGATTCACTTCTAAGTTATGATTAAATTCTTCCATATTTCTTGCTATTGTAGTTCTTTTTTCAACATTTTCCTTGCACATATTAAACATATTATTTTGGATATCATCTAAAACTTGTGCTAGTTTTTCGTTAACTTCATCTAAAGATACTTCTATTTTTTCATTAGTATCTCTTCTTACAAAAACACATTTATTATTTTCAATATCTCTTGGTCCTAATTCAATTCTTACTGGAACACCTCTCATCTCCCAATCATTAAATTTGAACCCTGGTGAATATTGAGATCTATCATCTAATTTCATTCTAAAATCACTATTCAATTTTTCAAATAAAGCTGAAGCTGCCTCTAAAACTCCTTCTTTATGTGATGCTACTGGAACAATTACTGCTTGAATTGGAGCTACTTTTGGAGGTAATTTTAAACCTCTATTATCTCCATGAGCCATTATTATAGCACCAATTAATCTTGTTGATATTCCCCATGAAGTTTGATATGCAAATTCTTCTTTACCCTCTCTATTTTGGAATTTAATATTAAAAGGTTTTGAAAATTTTTGCCCAAAATAATGTGATGTTCCAGCTTGCAAAGCTCTTCCATCATGCATTAAACTTTCTACTGTATATGTAAACTCAGCCCCTGAAAATTTTTCACTCTCAGTCTTCTGTCCTTTTAAAACAGGCATTGCTAACAAGTTTTCTATTATATCAACATATACATCCAACATTTGTACTGTTCTTTCAATAGCTTCTTCAGCAGTTTCATGTATTGTATGACCCTCCTGCCACAAGAATTCTCTAGAACGTAGGAAAGGTCTTGTCTCTTTCTCCCATCTTAAAACATTACACCATTGATTATATAAAAATGGTAAATCTCTCCATGAATTAAGCCATTTTGAATACATAGTAGATATAATAGTTTCTGATGTTGGTCTTATGCAATATTTTTCTTCTAACTGATTTTCTCCTGCTTCTGTTACCCAAGCAACTTCAGGAGCAAAACCTTCAACATGATCCTTTTCTTTTTGCAATAAACTCTCTGGAATTAATACGGGAAAATAAACATTTTTTACTCCTGTTTTTTTGAATTCTTCATCTGCATATTTCTGAATGTTTTCCCATATTGCATATCCATACGGTTTAATAGCAATACATCCTTTTGTGTCTGTGTAATCTGCAAGTTCTGCTTTTAGCACAATATCAGTGTACCATTTAGCAAAATCTTCATCAATGTTTGTAATTTCTTTTACAAAATCTTCTTTTCCCATACTAAATCTTCCTTTCTTTTTATAATTTATAAAAAGTCAAATAAAAAACAAAAAGGACGGTACCAAAGGCGTGCCATAATTCTAGCACGGTACCATCCTAAATTTTTAACTTGACATTTTAACGATTTTCACCGGAAATGGTTTTCTCCATTTCACTCATAGGTAGGAATTAAATAACGTTATAATTTGGTTTTCACTATCCCAAACTCACTGTATATAAGAGATTATTTAATTATGTCCTAATCAACATTTTTTATATTAACATAATGCTATTATACATTGTTATTTTCGAAAAGTCAACTATAAATTTCACTTTTTAGGTGGTGATTGTTATTTAATGCCTTTGCAATAAGCCGTCCAATTAGTTTTAGTTGTTCTCATCACCTTTTACTATCTGATATGATACATTAAATTGTGTTAAAGGAACTTCTTCCCAATCATCTTCATTTGGCGATTTTCTTTTTTCTATCCTTATTTCTTTTAATGCATACTCTATTGCATTTCCACCTTTATATACAGGCACATTATCAATATTTTTAACATTATTTCCTGTTATTTGTACTGTGCATATTTTTCCTTCTTTGTCTTCAAATGGTAGTTTTTCACCATCTACTATTCTCATCAATTGAATTGTTGCCCTATAATTTTCCGCTTCATCATCACTCATTTCCCACGTTTTTTTAACTTTCACTGTTTTGAATTGTGTATTTTCATAATAGACTTTGATAACATTTTTTTCAGAATCGCCTGTAATTTTTAGTTGTGCTTTATTTTGGTCATTTTCATTTTGTGGTATTACATTTACCAATTTATATTCGTTTTTACCTTTGTCTTGGAATTCTGTTATTATTGAATTGTACTTGGCTGTACTTTTCATTGTACTACTTTCATCAATCTCATTATCATAATAGTATTCTACTCTATATTCGTATTCCTCTGGAACATAGTAATAATAAACATCTATATTTCCATCAACATATTTGCCAGTTGCTCCTTCCGGTTGACTCTCTAGTTTGTAATGTTCTATTTTCTGTTCTTTTGTTGTATATGTATTTCCCACGTTACCAGTCATTGTTTCTTTTAAATTCTCTTTTTCTTCTGTATACCCGTTTTCTCCTTTTATAACATGATGTACTGTAACTTGCCCTTTTACTGGCTTTTTGGGTGGTACATATTTACTACTTATATACTTTACAACAAATGCATCTGAATAATATGAATCATCGTTTTGAAGTATCACTCCATCCTGTAATGCTTCATCTTTATTTATAGATTCCAATCCGCTTTTTAGGTTCTTACTGTTAAATGAACCTACTGCATAATATGAACCATCTCCTACATATACAATATCGTTTATACAATCATATAAATTTCCCTGAATTGAATCATTCCATACAACCTTATCTAAACCACTTAATTCAATAATTAAACCTTCATTCGCACCTTCATTATCTTGAATACTAGTACCATAAGGTTCACCTTGAACACTTATTAAACCACCACTGTATGTCCAACCGCCTAATAACACTCCCCCATCTGTTGGAACTATTGAATTAATTACATCATCTGCTCCTGTAGCAATATATATAGCACTTCTTAATGCACCATTGCTTTCCTTTAACCTTACTAACGTTGAATCATAGTACCCATATCTAGCATTTCCATGTACGTATAAATTAAGGTCTGTTATTCCTTCTCCATAAGTAGCTACAATCGCTATTTCTGTCCCATAACGATAAGTTTGAAATTCAATAAGATCGTATACTTCATCATTAGCTTTACTAGCCAATTGTCTTTTCCATTTACAGTCACCACTTGATGAGAAATTAATTACAAGACCATCTACCTTTCCCTTGCTTGTATATTCTTGGGATTCTCCTCCTACGGTTAACTTACCTTTAAAGTTTACTCCCACTGCAAATCCATCAGAAATTGCAGTAATTGCTTTTCCAGCTACATCTTCTGTGCTATTTAAGTTTTTACTCCATTTATAGTTTCCATCATTTGAAAACACATAAACGAATCCATCTTTTCCACCTGCACTTGTTAAAGTCTCTTCTGTACCATTTACTGTAATACTATTATAATAACTTCCAGTTACACCCACTTCGTCATTTTCATTTATTGCAACTGCATTTATTCTAGCTTTACCAGTTCCTTCTATAGTTTTCACCCATTTAACATTTCCCTGCCCATCTATTGTCATTACAATTCCCTCTTCATAACCATAATCGGTTATTTCGCTACCATGATTAGATGTTTCAAATCTCTCACCATCATACTCTACCACAGTTGAATCTACATATCCTCCTACAACATAGACTTCCTCATCTGGTTTAATATATTTCTTTGCTTTTGCCTCAATCTGAAATAACTCATCATAACCTTCTCCACCTAAAAGCTTACTCCACTCTACTGTTCCATCAAAGGAATATTTAACTATTATTCCATCCTTATTTCCATAACCTTTTTTAATTTCTCCGTCTATAGATGTGTTAGTGTCTGTACTTCCAACTGCAATTATCCCTCCATCTCGTGTTTTTACAGCAGATTTAAATTCTGTAACATAATCTGAGCCTATTGATTTTTGCCACTCAATTGAATATGTTGTTTCAGAGTTAGCTGCATAAGTTTCTAAACTATTATATGTAGCATTTTTTTGTTGTTCAGAATTTGGTGATATTATTGTATTATTAATTATTTTTGTAAATAAACCAACTATTATCATAGCTATCACAATAATACTTGTTATAATTGTAATTTTTTTACCTTTCATATTAAATTTCATTCCTTTCTCACCTTGCTTTGGAAGTATACACAATGTTCTTCATGAGTTTATTTTAATTATATTCCACTACTATGCGAAGGCTTACTTCGTTAGCCTTCGACTAGCCTTAAGTTATAGTTATGTACTGGATTATAGTGCTCGTCTTGTTATTATTCATCGCTGTCAGGGCTCAGACCTACAAAAAGTACTGCCCTAAAGCCTAATGCAGGGTTGGTGATGTTCGTATAGCAGTCGACGCGCTGGCTCACTGGCGAAACTTGATATTGCCAAGGTAGGCCGTCGAGAGACGTAAGTGCTCCCGCGTGTAATTCGGAAATAGTTAGTATCCAATGAATTTGGGACAGCGTCGGTCTCTAGTGTAAGCTCCTGGACATTTCCTCCCATATCATAAATATTATTTCTCTTTGTGTACTCTGAGCTTCCGGTTGGAATCAATTTTTCTCCCCATTCTTTTGTTTGCTCTCCTTCATCTGTTGTATATGTGAAAGTACTATCCTTATAATTTCCCCACTCTCCTGGAGTAGTTACTACTTGATCATATGTTATTGCATTTGTATCTATCAACCACTGTAATGTCGCATCCCACAAACATCCCCATATCATACTTGTTTCTACATTTCTATTCTTTCCTCTCAAAGCCTCACTTTTTTCATACATCGTATACCAATTTTGATTGTTTATATCTTCGTTTTGCTTAACTACTTTTGCTTCTCCAGATAAACCACCTGTTTCATATCTTCCTATATAAAATCCTCCATATTTTTTTATGCTGTTTATAGTTTTACCAAAATTGGTTGTTATTTCTTTGTATATTTTCTCTCTTTCTTCTTCTAACATATACCCTGGCAAAAAAGCATCTCTATCATCTTTCACTAGCAGATCCGGTTCTCTATTATGAATTGAATTTATTATACTCATTCCATTTTCATCTTCAGTCCAATTAAATTTTATTCTTCCACTATCGTTAAAATCATATAATTTTCCCCATATCTTTCCATTAGCATCTGTTCCATATATATAGCTTGGATCATATATAGGCACCCATACCCATTGGTTTCTTTCTTTCTGTGCTTTTGTTACATTCTCATCGCCAATCTTTCCTGTCACTTCTTCAACACCTTCATATATAACCAATCCACCATCTAGGGTATTTTCTCCTTTTTCTTCATCTGTTCCTGTTACTTTCGAAGCCTTGTAACCCTTTGGTACTGGTACTTTAACTGTTCTTGTATCTGTTTCTGATATTTGGACATCTATAGCATCTACTTTAGTATAATCCCAATCTTTTGACAATTCCGCCATCTTTGCTATCTTGTTTTCTGGAGACGGGTTAGTTTTTTCATTTGTTGTTGCATCCTCATATGTATCAGCCAACATTTCTTCACTCTCCGCATTAACAACTTTGCTTAACTCCTGACTTCCTGCCTGTCTCTTTTGCAATAATAATATAATACCTTGTACTGACACCAAAATTACTATCACCAAAGCGGCTACTATAGCCATTACTTTTTTCTTACTCTTCTTTTCCATAATTGCATCGTTCCTTTCTCTTATACTTTTAATTTTTTTCTAATATTTTTAAATTTTCAGCATTTTATCCTTGTTGGTTAACATGTCTAATAAATTAATTGTTCTATAATACAAAAGAGCCTAGATAAAATCTATACGCATAAAAAATGCGCATAGGTTTTATCTGGCTCTATGTTAATTTCTTTTGATATTAATTTATTTAAACTACTAATAATTAAGTAGAAAAACTCCACGTTTAATAAAGAGTAGCTCTCTCTCTCTCTCTCTCTCTCTCTCTCTCTCTCTCTCTACAGCCCCAACGCGTTTCGGTTTTTATCATTTTCCTCATAAGTATCTCTCTCCTTATCTTCTGTTTTTCTACTAACTCTTATTTTATTATATTGCATTAATCGATTATTTTCAAGAGATTACATCAATATTACTAAAATTTATAAATTCTTTTCTCTAAATCATTGAATTTTAATCCATATTTTGTTGCAATTTCCTCAAATATAGATATTTTCCTTCCCTTTGCGTTGTCGTTAATCACATTGTATTTGATTATCTATGTTTTTCATTTTTTTATAAAAATTAAGCAGGCAAAATTTTATGTTCATTTTGCCTGCTTTAATTTTATACTAACAGTGGTAATTGTTGTTTAATACTTTTGCAGTAAGTCCTCCAATATGATGATAGTCTTAGTTGTTCTCATCACCTTTTACTATCTGATATGATACATCAAATTGTGTTAAAGAAACTTCTTCCCAATTATTTTCATTTGGCGATTTTCTTTTTTCTACTTTTATTTCTTTTAATGCATATTCTATCGGTTCTCCGCCTTTATTTACTGGTACATTTTTAATTGTGCCAGAGCGGTTTCCTATTATTTCTACTTTAAATTCATGTTCCTCTTTATCTAGTAATGGTGTTTTTTCTCCATCTTTCACTCTCATTAATTGAATTGTTGCTCTATAATTTTCTGCTTCCTCATCACTCATTTCCCATACTTTTTTTACTGTTATTGTTTTAAATTCTGTATTTTCATAATAGAATTTTATAACATTTTTTTCTGGGTCATCACTGATTTTCAGTTGTACTTCATTTTCATTTGAATAATTTTCTCCATTTTCAGATGTTATATTTACTAATTTATATCCATCTTTTTCTTTACTTGGGGATACTGTTACTGTTGAATTATATTTTGCTTCTTTTGTTTCAGTACTATTACTGTCAAATTCACCGTCATAGTAATACTCTATTTTATACTTATAATCTTTTGGAACATAATATACATAAATATCTGTATTTTCCTCAGCATAAGTACCTTCTGCATTTTCAATTGCAGAGTTTAATTTATAGTGTTCAATGTCTTTCTCTTCTACTTTATATGGATCTCCTATTTTTCCCTTCCTTATTTCTATTACTTCTCCTGGTTTTTCTTCTAACTCTCCATTTAGTGCCTCTTTTATTTCCTTTTTGAAATCATCTTCCCACTCTTTATATTCTTCTTCTATTACATGATGTACTGTAACTTTTCCTTCTTGCTTTTTTGGTGGTACATATGTATTGGTTATATACTTTATAACAAATGCATCTGAAGAATATGAAGCATTGTTTTTAAGCAATACATCATCTTCTTGTACTTTCTTTTTTATATTTTCGTTTCCATTTGTTATGCTCTTACTATTAAAATCCCCTACTGCATAATATGAACCATCTCCCATATATACGATATCATTAATACAATCATATAATTCACCTTGAATTACATCACTCCATACAAGATTATTATAAGCATTTAATTCAATAATTAAGCCTTCATTTTTGCCCTTATTTGAGCTTGTTATAGAAACATTATTGTATTTAACATCTTTACTATATGTCCAACCTCCCAACAATACTCCACCATTATTTGTTGGAACTACTGAATCAATTACACCATTATCATATCCACCAATAGATATGGCTTGTTTTACTGTACCACTGCTTTCATATAACTTTACTAGCATTCCATCATAATATTTTTTAGAACTTATATTAGCCTCAGCTATATATTTTCCCAAAGCACCTACAACTATTATTTCTGACGCCCCTGCATTAGCTGTAATGTCATATACTTCATCATTATCTGTACTACCTAATTGTTTCTTCCAGCTCACATCTCCAGCTGATGAAAATTTAATTACAACAGCATCTACTTTACCTTTAGTTTTAACTTTATTATCCCCTTTGTTTTCTTCTCCTATAGTTAACTCACCTTTAAAATTTACCCCCACTGCAAATCCCTTAGATGTTGCAGTAATTGCTTTTCCAGTTACATTTCCGTTGCTATCTAAGTTTTTGCTCCATTTATAGTTTCCATCATTTGAAAACACACAAATAAATCCATCTTTTTCACCTGAACTTGTTAAAGTCTCTTTTGTACCATTTACTGTAATACTACTATAATAACTTCCAGTTACACCCACATCTCCATTTTCATTTATTGTAACTGCATTTATTCTAACTTTACCAGTTCCTTCTAAAGTTTTTACCCATTTAATATTTCCATATCTATCTATTGTCATTATAATTCCAGCCATATAACCATAATCGGTTATTTCATTACCATGATCTGATATTTCTAATTTTACATCATCATACTTTACTTCGCCTGAATCAACGTATCCTCCTACAACATAGACTTCTTCATCTGGTTTACCGGATTTATTTGGTTTTGATTCAACCTTAAATAACTCATCATTACCTCTTCCACCTAAAAGTTTACTCCACTCTACTGTTCCATCATAAGAATATTTAACTATTATTCCATCTTGATTTCCATAACTTTTTTTATTTTCTCCTTCTATAAACGTGTTAATATCTGTACTTCCAACTGCAATTATCCCTCCATCTGATGTTTTTACAGCAGATTTAAATTCTGTAACATAATCTGAGCCTATTGATTTTTGCCACTCAATTGAATATGTTGTTACAGAGTTAGCTGCATAAGTTTCTAAACTATTATATGTAGCATTTTTTTGTTGTTCAGAATTTGATGATATTATGGTATTACTAATTCTTTTTGTAAATAAACTTACTATTATCAGAGCTATCATAATAATACTTGTTATAATTGTAATTTTTTTACCTTTCATAATAAATTTCGTTCCTTTCTCACCTTGTTTTGGAAGCACACAATGTTTTCCATGATTTTATTTTAATTATATTACCCTACTAGTCGAAGGCTTACTTCGTTAGCCTTCGACTAGTCTTAAGTTATAGTTATGTACTGAATTATAGTGCTCGTCTTGTTATTATTCATTGCTGTCAGGTCTCAGAGCTACGAAAAGTGCTGCCCTCGTGCCGTAAGTTGCCGCCGCTGTAGGTCGGCATGATGCGGCTGCGTTTGCACACCATTGGCTCGAAGTTGCCGTCGACGCTGCAATTGTTCCCACGATAAACTCGGCCGGCAGGCGAAGTCGTCGGCGACACCGCAGGCCTCCAGTGTCATGTCATCGACATTTCCTGCCATGTCAAAAATATTATTTTTCTTATTACGGTCACTACTTCCTGTTGGAATCCTAATATAACTATTTGATTTTTTTTCAACAATCTGTCCTTGACTATTTTCATATGTAAAGCCTTCACGATAAAAATTACCCCAACTTGCTGAACTATTAGCAACATCACTATATGTTGCTGCTTCTGTATCTATCAACCATTGTGTTGTTGCATCCCACAAACACCCCCATATCATACTTGTTTCTACATTTCTATTCTTTCCTTTCAAAGCCTTACTTTTTTCATACATCGTATACCATTGTTGATTAGATATGTCTTCGTTTTGCTTAACTACTTTTGCTTCTCCAGATAATCCACCTGTTTCATATCTTCCTATATAAAATCCTCCATATTTTTTTATGCTGCTTATAGTTTTCTCAAAATTTGACATTAATTCTTTTTCTAATTCCTCTGTTTCTTCTTCGAATAATTTATCCGGCAAATAATCATCTCTATCAAACCCAGTTACCAAATCTGGTTCTCTAAAATTTGTTGGGCTGGATATTGTCATAGCACCATTAGCATCTTCTGACCAATTAAATGGTTTTCTTTTACTCTCACCTTCTTGGGGATACTCATAAAGTTTTCCATGCATATGACCACTACTATCTGTACCATATATTTCATTTACATCATATATTGGAACCCACACCCATTGGTTTCTGGTTTTTTTTGCTTCTTTTACATTTTCATCATTACTATCGCCTGTTACTTGTCCATCTCCTTCATATATTACAAATCCACCATTTACTGTATCCTCTCCTTGTACTTGTGATGCTGTATATCCTAATGGAACTGGTACTTTCATTTTTTCTGCTTCATCACTTCCTTCACTGCTTACTTCATTACTTTCACTAGTATTATTACCACCAATTTTGACTTCAACAGTATTTACTGTATTCCCATCCCATTTTTTTGATAAATTTTCCATAAATTCTTGCTTCTCTTTTGAACTTAGTACCTTTCTTTCTGTACTTGCGTCAGCCAACATTTCATCACTCTCCGCATTAGCAACTTTGCTTAACTCCTGACTTCCTGCCTGTCTCTTTTGCAATAATAATATAATACCTTGTACTGACACCAAAATTACTATCACCAAAGCGGCTACTATAGCCATTACTTTTTTCTTACTCTTTTTTTCCATAATTGCATCGTTCCTTTCACTTATATTTTTAATTTTTTTCTTTTTAATATTTTTAAATTTTCAGCATTTTATTCTCATTGGTTAACATTGTCTGATAAGTTAATTGTTCTATAATACAAAAGAGCCTAGTTAAAATCAGCATGCACAAATAATGCACATAGATTTTACTGACTCTATGCTTATTACATTTACTATTAAGTTGTTTAAGACACTTGGTTGGATAAACAATTTCCATGTTGAATAAAGAGTAGCTCTCTCTCTCTCTCTCTCTCTCTCTCTCTCTCTACAGCCCCAACGTGTTTCGGATTTCATCATTTTACTCATAAGTATCCTTCTCCTTATTCTTCTGTTTTATTACTTAAAAATGAGTACATGCAAATTTTCTACATATAAAATTTCTAGTAATAACTTATTTAGCATATCAATATTGCATTTAAGTCTCAATATAAGTAACTATTAATAAGTAACCATTATTGCTTAATTACTCTTATTTTATTATAAGACATTAATCCAGTGTTTTCAATAAATTACATCAACATTACTAAATTGTAATATTGGCGTAATATTAATGTAATACAAAGTAATTTTCTTATTAAAAATTTTCCAAAATTTACTATTGATATTTTAAAAAACATATGTTATTATATATTTAAACAATAGATATGAAAAATATCTCCCTGCGTAGTGCGTGTAGCTTGGAATTT
>CANRGM010000012.1 GCA_947630155.1 uncultured Clostridia bacterium | reverse complement strand
TTATGAAATTTATCAAAATTTTTAACCCCTGCTTTTTTTGCTGTTTTATTAAGTGAATAATTGCCTTTTCTTGTTAAGTCCCTTTGATATAATCTTTTTTCATCTTCTGTAAGTGAACTATATTCTTTTTCGCTGATTTCTTGTTTTCTGGTTTGAACTGCAAAATATGTTTGAGCAAGAGCGATTACTTTCTTCCTAGAATCCCCATTTTGAGCTATTAAGTAGCAAGCATAACGAGATAATTTGTAATCGTTTATTTCAACTTCCGCATTATTAGCTCTTCTTGACAACTTGCCAACGTTGGCAAAATGTTCAAATGCACTAATACCGCTGTTTTGACAAGCTTGTATTGCTTTGTCAATTACACTTTCAAATCTTCTCCATTGTTTGTATTCTAATATAACCATAAGTTCTCTAGCATACCAAAATTCAAATCCGTTCTCATCAACATGCTTGATATTCTCAAATGTTTTATTGTTGTTTTTTACTAATTTGTTCATATTTCATCGTCTCCCTTCTAAGTATCTAATGAGATTATTATACAATAATTTCAAATAATTTTCAATACTTTTGCAAACATTTGTTTAATTATTTTTTCAAATTCTGCTATGTTTTTGACATACGCAAAAAATAACAACCTCCAATTTCTTGAAAGTTGCTATTTATCAATGGTTGGGCTGGCTAGATTCGAACTAGCGCATGTCAGAGTCAAAGTCTGATGCCTTACCGCTTGGCTACAGCCCAATGTATAGAATTTTTACTGGGGTGGAAGATGGGACTCGAACCCACGGCCTCTAGTGCCACAAACTAGCGCTCTAACCAACTGAGCTACATCCACCATGTCCACTTCCATAATGCATTTATAATTGTACTTCATCTTTTTGCTTTTGTCAATACTTTCAAAGAATTTTTTTCGTACCAAAAATCCTGTCACATTATGTCAAAATTTACATACTATATACTAAGCAAATAAACACATGCTTGCAAAATATAGAAAGGATGATAAATATGGAACTTGATAAAAATATATGCCCTGTAGTTGAGGTTGATGGAGTTATTTCTTCTGGGAAACAATTTGATATAGATATCACTTTACCAGAAGACAATCGTTCTGTAATATATGGAATTATAAAAGATGCCTATGATGAACCTGTAAAAGATGCAGTTGTAAAATTAATAGAAGTTGATAAAGATTGTGGAAAAGAAGAAAGAAAACCTGTAAGCCACACATTTACAGATAAAAACGGTGAATTTGTATTTGGACCATTATGTGCAAACAAATTTTATGAAGTACAAATTTGGGCAAACAAAGTAAGACACCATAAAATTTGTACAACATGCCATCATAAAGGAACATGTTTAAAAGGTGTTAAACTTGATTGTGATAAAAATGAACACTTTCCATGTCATGAAGAAGATCACGAGAAAGATTGCTAATTTAGCATTTGAATTAACCTCTAATACAAGTAAATACTAAAAATTTAAATGTTTATATTCTAGTAAAGTTCTTTTTCAAGCACCTTACTAGAATATAACTTACACTTAAATATATAATTTTATAATCCCATTTTTTTCATCATTTTTTTCCCTTGTTTCATCATTTTTCTTTTATTAAATCCTATAGCTTCGCCATACATCAATACTAAACCAGCAGAAACCATTCCACCAATCAACATTCCCTTAATTAATTTCATTTTTATCAACCTCCTTTTTGTATTCAAAATTATTATTTGTATTTTTCTTTTTTATATACAGGTTGTAAAAATTGTAAATTTCATGTAATGATACAAATAATAAAAAAATACCAAAAAGTTTTCTCAAACTCTGTACTTGAATCTTACTAGAAACAATTGCCCCAATTATAGCTCCAATCACTCCAAACAAAATGATAATATTACCCACTTTAAAATTTATATTCTTATTTTTAATATTCATTACAATGGCAGTAATTGATGTTGGAACAAAAAAAATCAAATTTGTAGCTTGAGCTACATGTTGTGGAATTCCCAAAAACATCGTTAATAATAAAATTAATATAGTTCCTCCGCCAGAACCTATAGCAGTAACAATTCCAGAAATAGTTCCAATTAAAATTTCCATCTTTAGAAGAATTCCTCCTTAACGCAACATATTAAACCCCGCATACACAAGAAAACAAATAAACACGACTTTCAAAAACTTATCAGAAAATCGCCTAAGCAACTTACTACCCAAAAATCCACCAATAATACCACCAATAGCACACTTCAGCCCCAGGTTCCAATCAAAATACTTGTCCTTATAATAAAAAATAGAAGCCACAATTACCATTGGTAAAATCGAAAAAATAGTTGTAGCTCTAGCTTCCTTCTCATCCAGTTTCATAAAATAAATAATAGCTGGTAAAACTATCATACCTCCTCCAGTAGAAAACAAACCCGTAATAAATCCTGCGCAAATTCCTATAATAGAATTTTTTAATATTTTCACTATATCTCTCCCACACCTTTATTACAGTTCATTTTTATAAATACGCTTAAACAAAGGAACTGTAACATATACTTTTATTTATAGTATACTCACTTTTCCTACTTTTAAACTATTATTTTATCAATCACATCAATCAAAAATTTAATCTCCTCAATATTATTTTCTTCACCCAAAGTAATACGAAGTGTTCCTCCGTGCATAATCACTATCTAAACCAATAGCCATTAGAACATGTGATGGTTCTAAAGAACCTGAACTACATGCAGAACCAGCTGAAGCACATATTCCTTGACTATCTAACTTTAAGAGTAATTCTTCTCCATCAATTCCAGGAAAAGAAATATTAATATTACCTGGAAGCCTTTGCTTCAAATCTCCATTGACTTTTACATTTTGATACTTACTTGTAATTTCTTTGATAAAATAGTTTCTTAATTTTAGTAATTTTGCATTATAATTTTCTAAATTTTCATTAGCTAATTCTATAGCCTTTCCCAATCCAACAATACCTGCAACATTTTCGGTACCTGATCTTTTATTTCTTTCTTGATGACCTCCATCCTGTATCTTAACAAAATCCACTCCGCTTCTTACATACAAAGCACCTACACCTTTAGGTCCATAAAATTTATGTGAAGACATAGACAATAAATCTACACCCAAATCATTTACATCTATTTTAACATTTCCAACAGCTTGAACAGCATCTGTATGAAATAGAACATTCGCTTTTTTAGCAATTCTAGCAATCTCCTTGATTGGCTGAATAGTACCAATCTCATTGTTAGCAAACATTATACTTATCAAAATTGTTTCATCCTTTATTGAATTTTTTAACTCCTCTAAATTAACAAAGCCGATTTTCATCAACATTTAGATATGTTACTTCATACCCATCCTTTTCTAAACTTTTACATGTATTTAATACCGCAGGATGTTCTATTTTGCTTGTAATTATATGTTTTCCCTTATTAATATTAGCTTTAGCCACACCTTTAATTGCTAAATTATCAGATTCACTACCACATGATGTAAAATACACTTCCTTTTCACTACACCCTATTGCTCTTGCAACTCTTTCTCTTGCAGTATCAACAGCTTTTTTACTTCTTCTTCCTATAGAATATATAGATGATGGGTTCCCATAATTTATTGAAAAATATGGAAGCATTTCTTTTAAAACTTCCTCTCTAACAGGTGTAGTTGCAGCATGATCAAAATATATCAATTCCATTTATTATACTTCCTTGCATAACATATTTAGGTTTTTAATAAGGTCCTACCTATAAACCTTAAAAATCTTATCAATAATTTAGTATATTTTTTTAATGAAATTTTATTCATTAGCGTAATAATTCTAATTTTATTATATTTATCTGCCCAAAATATGTTACTAATATTTAATTCTTAAATTTATCTATACCAATCTATTATACATTCTGAATCCAATTCTATTTCATATAACTCTGCTAATTGATTTAGTTGATCTTGTGTAGCATTTCTAGTTTTTCTCAAATTTTCAATTACTTTTCTTAATCTATCCTTATCTACATTATCTAAATTAATTACTGGTTTATTAATATCGTCTGTTTCATTACGTGAATCAGAATTCATTTTTATCATTTTATTATATCTTTTTCTGATTCCCTCATGTGATATTGATATTCCTCTCTCTTTAAAAATTCTCTCAATATTTCTAAAAGATACTCCTTGTTTTTTTAATCTTAAAATTTCTTCATCTTCATTATTATGCAATTTTGCAAACTTTGACTCATATTTAGGCTCTTTTAATCCATTTTCAATATATATTTTTTTGCATATTTTACGTATAGCATTTGGGTTAGTCTGTACCCCTTTTTGTATAAAATAATTTGATATGTCTTTATATGAAGTTCCACACTCTCTCATTTCAAATATCTCTTCTTCAAAACTTTCGATTTGTTTTGGCTTTTTTTCATCCTTTGATTTTTTTCTACCTTTTAATGTAATTTTAGGTTCTGTAATATTTCTTTGTCTATATATCTCTTTGCACCTTTTATTTAATAAATACTCACTTATTGTGATTCCTTGATTTTCTAAACATTTTACTATTCTATTATAAGGCAACCCTTGTTGTCTCAATTCAAAAATCTTTCTATCTAAATCGTTTGCAAATCCATCTGTTTGATTATCTAAACTTAACCACTTTTTTATTTCTGTAGCCTCATCACTTCTAGTTACTATCTGTTTCTCTATTTGACAAAGAATTTCATCTTCAGATAAATTAGCATATTCTTTTTTGATATTTCTTTTTAATATCTGTCCTGACCTTTGTTGAAACTCATAAAGAACCATATATAATTGTTCTAATGTAATTTCTCCATTAGGTGCAACCATTTTTAGAATTTTTCTATCTTTTAGATTTGTATTAAAAAATAATTCTATTATTATATATTTTATTTCATCTGGAATATGAAGAAAATCTCCGGTTCATAATAATCTCTCCAATCTATATCATTCTCTTAATTTGTACAAGTGAAAAAATATGAAGCCACACTAACTTTTTAGTGTGGCATCATCGTCATAGTCTTATATGTTTATATGTATTTCTATGAATTTGCATCTGCCCATCTAAGCATTTTAATACTTCTATAAACTTCTAAAATATGTGAATATTTTTCATATTCATCTTCCCAAATTTGTGCAGGAACTTTTTCAAAAGCATTAAACATTTTTTCAGCCTCGGACAAAAATATAATTTGCTCATGAGGTGACATCTTTTCATATCTTTCTGAAAATTTATATAATACATCTAAATCTTGTATAGCCTTAATAAATGTCCAAAAGTCTTTTACATTCATTCCATATAATTTAATTTGAACTACTGTATAACCTACAGATGCTGTAATAATAAGTAATAAAATATATATTATTGTTATAATTACCATATTTACCACCTTCTATCATATACTTAATTATACCATATTTGTAATATTTTTGCAACATTTCTGTAATATTGTTGTAATATAGGTGGTAAAAAATTTAAAACAATGAAACTATTGCTTGTGCATCAATTTTGAATAATTTCATTAATTCTTCCGCAGAGCCCGACTTTCCAAATGAATCATTAATTCCTAACCTTGTTACTTTAGTAGGATATTCTTCAGCTAAAACTTCACAAACAGCACTTCCAAGACCTCCCAATATGCTATGGTCTTCAATGGTAATAATCTTCTTTGTTTCCTGTGCACATCTAACAATTGCATCTCTATCAATAGGTTTTATAGTATGAATATCAAGAACTCTAACAAAAATTCCTTTTTTCTCCAGAATTGCTTTTGCTTTTAATGCTTCTGCTACACATACTCCTGTTGCAATAATGGTTGCATCTTCACCTTTGCCAATTTGCTTTGCCTTGCCTATCTCAAATTTTTCATCTTCATCATATATAACTGGAGTTGAAATTCTTGCTAAACGAACATAACATGGGCCATTAATTTTGCTTATCTCTTTAATTATAAATTTAGTTTGAACATCATCACTTGGAGAAAAAACCTTCATATTTGGTAAAACCCTCATCATTGCTATATCTTCAAGCATCTGATGTGTAGCACCATCAGCTCCAACTGTTACACCTGCATGAGCTGCACATATCTTGACATTTAGGTTTGGATAACATACACTATTCCTTATTTGATCATATGCTCTTCCTGCTGCAAAAATAGCATATGTATTTGCAAATGGAATCTTTCCACATGTTGCAAAACCTGCAGAAGTTCCTATCATATCT
The DNA here is from genome assembly GCA_947630155.1 of uncultured Clostridia bacterium. Lineage (GTDB taxonomy): Bacteria > Bacillota > Clostridia > TANB77 > CAG-508 > CAG-492. The sequence goes on along the minus strand of CANRGM010000012.1, from coordinate 14,498 downwards.
TGTTCTGATATTCCCATATTAAAAAATCTCTCTGGAAATGCCTTTGCAAAAATATCTGTCTTAGTTGATCTTGATAAATCTGCATCAAGTACCACAATATTCTTATTTTTTTCCCCTAATTCTTTTAATGCCTCAGCATAACTTTGACGAGTTGTAATTTTCTTATCTAAATTCATATTATCATCTATAATTTAATTATAAAATAATTAAATTATTTCTCCTTTCTCTAAAATTTTAAATAAAACTCCCCTTATTTTTCTAACTCACTTATCGCTAATTTGTATTCATCTTCCTTAGGAGCTGTTCCATGCCAAATCACATTGTTTTCCATAAATGATACACCTTTTCCTTTTATTGTTTTAGCAATAATTGCAGTAGGCATTCCCTTTGTCATTTTTGCCCTATCAAATCCATCAATTAGTTGTTCTATATTATTTCCATCAACTGAAATCACATTAAATCCAAAACTTTCGAATTTTTCTTCTATTTTATTTAATCCTTTAACACTTTGAATATCTCCATCTATTTGTAAGTTGTTATTATCAACAATAACACATAAATTATCTAATTTATACTTAGATGAAGTCATAGCAGCTTCCCAAACCTGTCCCTCTTGTATTTCTCCATCTCCTAATAAACAATAAACTCTATAACCCATACTATTCATTTTAGATGATATAGCCATACCATTAGCTACTGATAACCCTTGTCCTAAAGAGCCTGTTGACATATCTACACCTGGAACTTTATTCATATCTGGATGTCCTTGTAAATTTGAATCTATTTTTCTAAAACCTTTCAAATCCTCCTCTTTAAAATACCCTCTTCTAGCTAAAGTGCTATACAAGGCTGGAGAACAATGCCCCTTTGACAATACAAACCTATCTCTTCCCTCTGCTCTAGGATCCTGAGGATTGATATTCATTTGATTAAAATACAAAACAGTCAATATATCAGCACAAGATAAAGATCCACCAGGATGCCCTGACCCAGCATTATATACTGTTTTTATAATGTTTATTCTAATATCATTCGCTATTTTTTCCAAAGCCTCTATTTTGGTAACTTTCATAATATTTTCATTTCCTTTCTTTTGTTTTAATTTTTATCCCTAATGTTTAATAAATATCAAGTCATTTATATTAATAACAATTTATCACATTAATTATAACTTTACAATACACTAAAATATTAATTTTTATTCAAATTTTGTGTCAATGGGGACGGAGATTTTTGACACACCTTTTTATTTATTGTGTCAAAAATCTCCGTCCCCATTGACACACTCTCTGTGCGCTGTTGGGAAGCATTTTCAAAACAATATATATCCACCGCCATACTCATACTAACTTTTAGACGGTCTCCTGCAAACACCCTAACCCAAACACCAATTTACATATTGTATTTTCCACCAAAATATTGTATAATAAAAATAGTCTGACCAAACAAATCAGATAAATATCCTTAAACCCGGGGGTGTATTTGGTTTCGACAATTATTTAGAAGCACAAATAGCGAGTAGTGGACTCTCGCTTGGCCACTTAAAAAATGCGAGAAATAAATATAAACGCTGATAATACAGAATTAGCATACGCTGCCTAATTGCAGTGTCGTCTTATAATAATTGCCCACGATTATTAATAAGGCGTCGAACTAGTGGGAAACAAAGCTATTCTTTGCTATGAGAATAGTGGGTATTTTATAGCTACTTTAATATCTCGTTTGTTTGTTAATGGGCTATTAAAGGAATTAAAATAACAAACTGCACTCGGAGAAATTTATGTGGAAGAATAATTGGACAGGAGTTCGACTCTCCTCACCTCCACCAATAATGTATTTTTTTTCACAAACATCTTGCACTAAAAAAATAAATGTGTTAATATAAATGTTGTCAGTACATAGGGGTATAGTGTCAATGGTAGCACATCGGTCTCCAAAACCGCCTGTGAGGGTTCGAGTCCTTCTACCCCTGCCAATTTAATTATTAATTATAATTTTAATTTTCTAAGATTTATTATCTATATTAATTTTATAACTTTAAATTTTCCAAACAATTCAAAATAAAATTTCATAAAAGCAGAAAGGATTTTTTATGTTTACTAATAACAATTTTAGTGAATTAATAAGAAAATATTTTTTATTAATTTTAATTTTTACAATATTAATTTGTATCCTTTTTATTCCTTTTTTATCAAATGGTAAACTTGGAATCAATATAGAAAATTTGTTGTCAAGTTCATCAAACAACCAATCTTTCTCTCAAGTTATTTTCTCTGATAAAATATACTGGCCTTTACCTGGCTATACAAGAATAAGTTCACCTTTTGGCAATCGTGGTGCCCCAACAGCTGGTGCAACCTCTTTTCATGGTGGTATAGATATTCCTGCACCAGCTGGTACTAATATTGCTTCAGCCATTTCCGGAAAAGTTACACGAACAGGTTTTATGGGAAGTGGTCGGTTGCAGTGTAGTTGTGCAAAATGATGAATATACTGTGATTTTTCATCATATCTCCCCTAATTACATAGTACAACCTGGTGATTATGTATCTCAAGGTCAAATTATCGCCCAAGTAGGTCCTAAAAATGTTTATGGATTTGCTAATAATCCATACAAAGATTCAAATCGGAAATCCCACAAATGGTGCAACTACAGGATGTCATTTACATTTTACTATAAAAATTGGTTCTAAATATATTGACCCACTTTCTCTATTTTAACTGCCTTATTATTTCCTTACTTACCCTCTAACCCATAAACAATTTAACATAATAAAGTGAATCCTAACTATTAAACTTTTTGCCTAATAATTTGGATTCACCCTAAAATTCAATATATTTATTTATAATTTCAATAATCTTTTTTATGAATATTACATATCATCATCATTTTCTTCATCTTCTTCATCTTCATCATCTTCGTCGAAAAATGAAGATCCACATTTTGAACCACAGCTAGAACAATGTCCTGAACAAGCTCCTGAAAATTCATCAGCATTCCAATCCAATTCAATAATATTCTGACATTCAGGACATCTAATATCAGATTTTGACTCAACATCTGCAGTAAATTCAGTATTGCAATATGGGCAAACTATTTCAAAATCAAATCCATCATCATAAATATCATTCTCAATTCCAGTAACAGTGGCCTCAATTTTACTAATTTTAGATTCCATTGCTTTTTGAACTTTTTCCATACTTTCTATCTTATCTTTAATAATACTTGCCATATCATCTATCACTTCCATATGCAACATTGAAATCTCTGAAATTTTCTTATTAACATAGTCTAAAACATCCTTATCTGAAACATTATTTTCAATATCTTTCATAATTTCTTGAAATCTTTTTGTTAAATCTGACATATTTTTATCCCTTTCTAAAATAAGCTTATTTCATTATGCAAATTAATTATTTATGCATAACTATATAAGCTTATTTTCAATATTTTATTAATATTAGTTAACTCTTTCCATATATTCACCAGTTCTAGTATCTATTTTAACAATGTCTCCAATATTAACAAACAAAGGAACCATTATTTCAAATCCATTTTCTAATTTTGCAGGCTTTCCAGATGTTGTTGTTGTGTTACCAGCAAATCCTGGTTCTGTATATGTAACTTCTAATTCTACAAATATTGGAGGTTCAACTGCGAACACATTTCCTTTAAAAGATAATATTTTTACATTCATATTTTCCTTTATATATTTTAAAGCATCTCCAATTTGTTCTTTATTTAAAGGCATTTGTTCATAAGTTTCATTATCCATGAAATAGTATAAATCCTCATCATTGTACAAATATTGCATTTCTCTTTTTTCAATTTCTGCTCCTTGAAATTTCTCTGATGGGTTAAATGTTTTTTCTAAAACTGCCCCACTTATTACATTTTTTAATTTTGTTCTAACAAAAGCTGCTCCCTTACCTGGTTTTACATGTTGAAATTCAACAACTTTAAAAACATTTCCATCCATTTCAAAAGTTGTACCATTTCTAAAATCTCCTGCCATATATACTTCTGCCATTATTATTTCCCCTTTCAAATTTTTTATTCATATTTCTATATAATACACCAAATCTCTCAAAAAATCAAGTACTTTTATTAATTTCCCACTTTTCCACAAAAATTTAATGTTCTCCCAAAGAAACCACCCTACATCGCCCCAAAAGTACAAAAAGCAGAGTCGCCTGAAAGTGACATAATAAGTAGAATGAGAGATAGATATATATTGTTTTGAAAATGAGGCTTAAGTGGGGACCGGCTAGCTACAGAGAGTTATAATTTCCCACTCACAGCACAAAACTCATCACGCCCCCAAACTCCCTCACAGCAATCCCCCACAACGACTCTCGCACCCAGAAATTATTACTCTCTGTGCGCTGTTGGGAAGCATTTTCAAAACAATATATATCTACCTCTCATTCTACTTATTATGTCACTTTCAGGCGACCCACTGCAAACCCCTCTACTTCAAAACATCCTCCATCACCAATCTATTCTTCTCCGACATCTCCACCAATGGCAACCTCGGAACTCCAAAATCAAACCCCATAATATTCAACGCACACTTAACCGGAATAGGATTCACCTCCGAAAACAAGCACTCAACCAAATCCATACATTCTAACTGCATCTTCGTAGCCCTCTTTCCACCATCCTTAAAATACTCCATCACCAAATCATGAGTAAACCTTGGCTTAATATTAGATAAAACCGAAATTACCCCAATTCCTCCAAGCGACAAAACTGGTAAGATTTGATCATCATTTCCTGAATAAATATACAAATCATCCCCACACAAATTAGCAATCTTAGCCACCTGTGAAATATTCCCACTAGCTTCCTTTATCGCCACAATATTCTTAATTTTAGAAAGTTCCAAACAGGTCTCAGGCTCAATATTCACCCCAGTCCTACTTGGAACATTATACAAAATAATTGGTAAATTAGTATTCTGAGCAATTCTTTCATAATGATTTATTAAACCTTTTTGAGTTGTTTTATTATAATAAGGTGTTACAACTAAAGCTCCATCTACACCAACACTCTCTGCATATTTGGTCATATTAATAGCAGAAAACGTATTATTGCTACCAGTTCCAGCAATAACAGGAATTCTTTTATCAACCTTATCCACAACAAATTTTATAACAGACTTTCTTTCATCCTCACTCATAGTTGAAGACTCCCCTGTTGTTCCACAAACAATTAAACTATCAACTTTATTCTCAATTTGAAACTCAATAAATTTTTCAAACTCTTTATAATTTACTTCACCACCACTTGTAAATGGTGTACACATTGCAGTCCCGCAACCCTTAAAAATTATATCTTTCATATAGTTACCTCCTAGTTAAATTTATTCCTCAGTAACTATATTTATGAACTTAATTAATTGCTTCAACTAAGCACTTATCATCATCACTTACCTTTATCACAGCCTTTTTACCATTACCAACAACACCATCCAAAATAGCCTCACTAATAGAATCCTCAACATAAGTTTGTATAGCTCTACGCAAAGGTCTTGCCCCATAATTTTTATCATAACCTTTTTTTACAATCAAATTTTTTACACTGTCATCAATTTCAATATCAATATTCTTTTCATGTAGTCTATTTTTTATTTGATTTAACATTATTCCTATAATTTGCAAAATATCTTCTTCCACCAATTTGTGAAAAACAATTATCTCATCTATACGATTAATAAATTCAGGCTTAAACTCCCTTTTCAGTTCAGCCATTACATCCTTTTTAGTTGATTCATATTGTTTATCTTCTTCTAAAGAACTATCACTCAAACCTGCTGAAAATCCCAACAATTTCTTATCTGTAATTATTCTTGCCCCAATATTTGAAGTCATAATTACTACTGTATTTTTAAAGTTTACTGTTCTACCTTGACTATCTGTTAAACGACCATCCTCAAGAATCTGTAATAACATATTCATAACATCTGGATGAGCCTTCTCAATTTCATCAAATAATAAAACCGAATATGGCCTTCTTCTAATTTTTTCGGTTAATTGACCACCCTCATCAAAACCAACATATCCTGGAGGAGAACCAATTAGTTTTGAAACTGAATGAGCTTCCATATATTCAGACATATCTATTCTTATCATAGAATCTTCATTTCCAAATAAGCTCTCAGCCAAGGCCTTAGAAAGCTCAGTTTTTCCAACACCTGTAGGTCCTAAAAATAAGAATGATCCTATTGGTCTATTTGGATCTTTTAATCCAACTCTACCTCTTCTTATTGCCTTAGATACCGCTTCTACTGCCTCATTTTGTCCAATAACTCTTTTATGAAGAACTACCTCCAAATTTTTAAGTTTTTCATTTTCATCTTGTGTCAATTTTTTTACTGGAATATTAGTCCATGTAGCAATAACTTCTGCTATATCTTCCTCATTTAAAATAGTAACATTTCTACTAGTCTTACTTTCCCATCTTTTATTATCCTTCTCTAATTTCTCAATAAGTTCTTGTTCCTCATCTCTTAATGAAGCCGCTTTTTCAAAATCCTGAACCAATATAGCTTCTTCTTTTTCATTTTCAATTTGAGTTATTTTTTCTTCTAACTCTTTTAATTTTTTAGGTCTAGTATATGTTTTCATCTTTAACTTTGATGCAGCTTCATCTATTAAATCTATAGCTTTGTCTGGTAAAAATCTATCATTTATATACCTTATGGACAAATTGACAGCAGCTTCAATTGCCTCATCAGTTATTTTAACATTGTGATGTGCTTCATACTTATCTCTAATTCCCTCTAATATTTTCTTTGTATCTTCAATTGATGGTTCTGAAACAGTAACTGGACTAAATCTTCTTTCTAAAGCAGCATCTTTTTCAATATATTTTCTATACTCACTAATTGTAGTAGCACCTATTAACTGAATTTCCCCTCTAGCTAATAATGGTTTTAAAATATTTGCAGCATCTACTGCGCCTTCTGCACTACCAGCACCTACTATTGTATGAATTTCATCTATAAATAAAATAACATCTCCAACCTTTTTTACCTCATTTAAAGATTTTTTTATTCTTTCTTCAAAATCACCTCTATATTTTGCACCAGCTATCATACTTGTTATATCTAAGGTTACAACTCTTTTATTTTTCAATAATTCTGGAACATCTCCAATAACTATTTTTTCTGCCAATCCCTCTATAACTGCTGTTTTTCCAACACCAGGTTCTCCTATTAAACAAGGATTATTTTTAGTTCTTCTTGATAAAATTTGAATAACTCTTTCTATTTCATCTTTTCTACCAATAACTGGATCTAATTTTCCATCTCTTGCCTGTTTAGTTAAATCCGCACCAAATTGATTTAAAGTTGGTGTAGAATTATAGCTTCCTAAATATTTATTGTCTGCTAAATCATTTTGAACTAAATCCTCTTCATTAATTACTTTTGCAATTTCGTTATATATTTTCTGAGGGCTAACATTTAAATCTAATAATATTCTGACAGCAACACTATCAGCTTCTTGCATAATTCCTACTAATAATTGTTCTGTTCCTATAAATTCACTTCCTATTTTTTTAGCTTCTCTAAAGGCATTTTCTATAACTCTTTTAGTTCTAGGTGTAAATCCTAAAGTTTCAATCATTTCTGTATCATTTTCAGCAATTCCAATTAGTTCCTCAATTTCTTCTAATATTTTATCTGGAGTAACATCCTGCAATTCTAAAACTTTTCCAGCAACTCCACTGCCTTCCTGTGCTAATCCATATAATAAGTGTTCTGTACCAATATAACTATGCCCAAGTTCAGTTGCAGTCATATTTGCAATTTGTATAGCTCTTTCAGCTCTGTTAGTAAACTTATATTGCATATATAATCTCCTTTCACTTTTTGTAACCTATATAATATCACAAAATCAGCAGTTTTTTCAATACTATTATGTTTTATTTTTATTATTTTTTGTCATCTTATCTAATCTATCTGCCCTTTCTTTCTGTCCATCCAAAGTCAACCATGCAAAATAAGAGGAAACAAACTCTCCATATTTTGTTGCATCTTCAATTTCATCATCATCTTTTTTCATAAACTCACCTCGTACAATATAATTTTTTCTAATTTAATTATTGACTTAAAAAAATTTATTATACTAATTTTAATTTATTTTGTTACAAAAAACATATACATATTTTTTCATAATTTGGTTAAATTAATATTCGATTAGTTTTTTATTATTTAAAAATTCAAAAAATTACCAGTTTAAAAAAGATATAACTGCACATTATAATATTGAAAAAGCGAGAAAGTTTTTTCAGAATAGTAAATGTACACTTATAGGAGGTGAAAATTATGGCAAACTCAACAAGTTCAAATAGAAAAGTTGTTCCAGCTGCTGCTGAAGCATTAAATAAATTCAAATATGAAGTAGCTAGCGAAGTTGGTGTTAACTTAAAAGATGGTTACAACGGAGATTTATCTTCAAGAGACGCTGGTAGAATCGGTGGTAACATGGTTAGAAAATTAATACAACAAGCTGAAAGCCAAATGACAAAATAGTTTCAACTAGTTACTAATATTTAATGTTCGTAAAAGAATTTATCTTTTAGTATAAATCAACTTTTAATGAGCATAGTATTTAAAGACAGGGATATTTTTCTTGATTTTATGAACTTCTAATATTTATTAGAAAATACATAAAGGCAGGAATTGTGTTCCTGCCTTTTGTTTTCATTCATCATCAATGTGCATTTGCTTATGTTTTATGTTATGTATCCAACTCATAATAATACAAAATATTTTCATCAATATCAAATACAGCTACAGTATAATTCGAAGATGCTCTAAATTCTTCAAACATTTCATTTGGATTAAACTTATCATCTGCTTCTGAATGCCTATCTATGAAGAAATAATATCCATTTTCAATAATCGGTACATACATGTCCTTATCCATACGAGCACCTACAACTTCTTGTAATCTTTCTGGCATTGGAAGTTGTTTCCAATGTGAATTTTTATCTATTTCTTTCTTAAATTTTATGGCTTGCTCATCTGAAAAATATACTTTAACAACACATTCTCCATCTCCATGAAAACCACCATGGCTATCTTTACATTCTATTTCTGTAGAAAAAGGAATTGTTATTCCTATATTACGAGAAACAGAAATATGTCTCCCATATTTTATTGATAATGCGATGCGTGCTGTAAAGATTAAAAATACACCAATAACAACTATTATTATTATTTTATTTTTCAAACTACATCACCTCATAACTGTTAATATTAAATTTTATAATAACCTTATATTCTTTAATAACTCCAAACATAACAGATAAGTGTGCTACATTATATATAAAACTAGAAAACATACTTTTGGGAATACTATTTGCATCTCCAATATAATCTTCTAAATTCTTGAACTCTGTATAATCATATATGTCTATTATTTCAATTAATAAATTCCATTTTCCATCTATTTTCTTTCCCTCAACATTTATATCTGCACCATGAATAGCAAAATATAAATCACTATTATCAAATTGAATCTTTAAACCTTTTTTATTAAAGAGAGATGTATCTTTTCCGTATGTTGTTACAATGTCTCTTAATTTTTCTTGAAATTGTAAATCATTTTTTATTTCTTCAACTATCTTTCCCTCTTTAATAACTAAATCTTTTGGTTCATTAGTTAATGAATGTTCCAATAATTCAGCAGAACTATCAAATCCCACAATATTACCACCTATAGCAACCGCTTGCCATAATGCATATTGCATACTTTTTATGGCACTTATCTCAAATGGGTTAGTATACTTTTTTATTATCAAATTAATAGGTAATGTTTCCCATAATAATTTTAATCCAACTTTTGCAGTATCCTCCACATAATTTACCTTACTAATATAATTTTCAAACTTTTCTTCTTTTTTATATAATGTATATGCTTGCTTTAGCTCTACTTTATTTGCAGTTTCAAATTGCGAATAATTTTCTATTTTGCTTATTTTCGCTATATCTTTATTTAACTCATCTTTAAGTTTTGCATAATCACCATATTTTAAATTGTCTATATATTGATAAGTTAAATATCTATCTGTTAACCATATTTTTTGATCCGCACTCAAATTTTTTATGTTTAGTCTTTTCATTATACTTTTGTATAAATATGATTCTTTATCTTTTACATTTTTAGGTATTTTTAAATCTAATAATTTGTAAATGCTTTTTATACAACCACTCCCAAACACAGTTGTTGCTATTTTCATATCTCTTTTACATAATAAACATTCGTGCATAACATCACACTCCATTTTCTTTTGATTTTTTTTACTAGATATATTATAACATTTCTTAACACATTTTTCATCAATATCTTATATTTTTATTTAAATTTTACCTTTTTATATTTTTTTAATTATTCAAAAAATATCTTCTTCTTTATTAACTTTAAAATGAACTGTTTAGAAATTCTTAACAGTTCATTTTTTGTATAATATATTTTTTCAAATTATAAATCCTTTAGTCTTTTCTCTATTTCTTCTGGTGAAGGTAGTAAATCCTTCATCTTCTCTGGTAAAGAATGTATCATTTGATATGTAGCAACACCAATAGGCTTATCACTATCATTTAATGCATATTCTACAACTGTTCTGTTTTTACTTTTGCATATTATAATTCCAATTGGTGGATTTTCATCTTCTAATTTTACTTGTTTATCTAATGCTGTTAAATAAAATTGCAATTGCCCTACAAATTCTGGTTTAAAATCTCCAATTTTTAGTTCAATGGCCACTAAACTCTTTAGACTTCTATGATATAGTAGCAAATCAATATAAAAATCTTCGCCACCAACATTTATGCGATATTGATTTCCCATAAATGCGAAATTACCACCCATTTCCTCTAAAAAACTTTTTATGTTGTTTACTAGATTTGATTCTAATTCTTTTTCAGAATGTTGTTCATTTAATTCCATAAAATCAAAAATATATTCATCTTTTACAGCTAATTTGGCTTGGTTTACGTATTTTTCTGGAAGTGTTTCGTCAAAATTTGTTTGATTAAGTAAATATTTTTCATAAGACTTATTTTCAATATGATTTATTAAAACATCTTTTGTCCATCCATACTTTTTAGTCATCTTTATATAAAATTCTCTTTCAAGTGGCTCTTTGCATTTTTCCATTATAGCTACATTTTTAGTCCAACTAATTTCTCGCACTAATGGTGCGAGATTTTTAGAATTGCTATATGTAACATAAAAATTACGCATTCTCCATAAATTGCTAGAAGAAAAACCTTTTACTTTAGGAAAATCTTTTTGTATTTCCTTTGATAGAACTTCAACAATTGATTTTCCCCAACCTTTTTCTTGTTGTTGATTATATATTTCTTCTCCTATTCCCCAATATAAGCTTATAAGTGCGTGATTAACTGCCTTCATCGCTTCATATTGACTATTTCTAATTTTATTCTTAACATCTATTATAAATCCATTATAATCTTCATCTATTAAATTATTATCCATAAAGCACCAAACCTCCATATATAATTCTTAATCTAATTATTTAGTCGCTTTTTTATAATTTCTCACCTAATTTTATGCTATTATTTTACTATAATTTACTTGTTTTATCAAGTACATTTTTCTATTCTTAACCTATATTTAATCTCAGGTGATTGCTTTTTTATTTTCAAATAAATTAACTTTTAATGAGCATAGTATTTAAAGGCAGGAATTGTGTTCCTGCCTTTTGTTTTCATCATTGGTTTATTCTTCATCCTCAATGTGCATCTGCATATGTTTTATGTTATGTGTCCAACTCATAATAATACAAAATATTTATTACCAAAAATTTTCCAACTATTTATTGCAAAACGCTAAATTCCATTATATAATAGTGAAAAAATATAAGAAAGGAGATTACTAGTATTACCTAGTAAAAAATGCTTATGGAAAAATTGAATATTAAAAATTTATTTAAGAATGCTGAAAGCTATAAAGATAAAGAAATAACCATAGAAGGTTGGGTTAAAACAGTTCGTGATTCAAAAACATTTGGTTTCATCGAATTAAATGATGGTTCTTTTTTCAATAATATCCAGGTTGTATTCAATAACGATTTATCAAATTTTGAAGAAATCTGCAAACTTACAATAAGTTCCTCTATTTCAGTAACTGGAAAATTAGTGCTTACACCAAATGCAAAACAACCATTTGAAATACAAGCTACAAAAATAGAAATACAAAACCTATGTCCAACAGATTATCCTTTGCAAAAGAAAAGACATTCATTTGAATACTTAAGAACTATATCACATTTACGCCCAAGGACAAACACTTTTAATGCAGTATTTAGAGTAAGAAGTACATTAGCATATGCTATACATAAATTCTTCCAAGAAAAAGGGTTCGTGTATGTACAAACTCCTATCTTAACAGCAAGTGATGCTGAGGGTGCAGGAGAAATGTTTAATGTAAGTTGGTTTGATTATAATAATATTCCAAAAACTGAAGATGGACAAGTTGATTATTCTAAAGATTTCTTTGGAAAACCAGCACATCTAACAGTTAGTGGTCAATTAAATGGAGAAACTTTTGCGACTGCATTTAGAAATATCTACACATTTGGTCCAACATTTAGAGCTGAAAATTCAAATACTGTAAAACATGCTGCTGAATTTTGGATGGTTGAACCTGAAATATGTTTTGCAGATTTAAATGATGAAATGGATTTAGCAGAAGAAATGCTTAAATATGTTTTTTCATATGTTTTAGAGCATTGTCCAGAAGAAATGCAATTCTTCAATAATTTTATAGATAAAGGATTACTAGAAAGATTAAATAATGTTATTCACTCTGATTTTGGTAGAATAACATATACAGATGCTATAAAAGAGCTTGAAAAAGCCAATGACAAATTCGAATATAAAGTTAGTTGGGGTGTTGATTTACAAACAGAACATGAAAGATATCTTTGTGAACAAGTATTTAAAAAGCCTGTATTTGTAACTGATTACCCAACAGAAATAAAAGCTTTCTATATGAAGCAAAACCCTGATGGAAAAACAGTTGCTGCTGCAGATTTACTGGCACCAGGAATCGGAGAAATTATTGGTGGAAGCCAAAGAGAAGAAAACTATGATAAATTAGTAGCAAGAATGAAAGAATTAAATATGCCTCTTGACCAATATGACTGGTATTTAGATTTGCGCAAATATGGAAGTGTAGTTCATAGCGGATTTGGATTAGGTTTTGAAAGAGGAATGATGTATTTAACAGGAATGCAAAATATTCGTGATGTTATTCCATTCCCTAGAACACCTGGTAATTGCGATTTTTAATAAAGAAGTCATGTTTAACTTAAAAACTGAAACTCTACAAAAGAGTTTCAGTTTTTATTATAGAAATTTCTTATTTTACAAACAAACTAACCATATATCCTAAATATATATATACATAAACAATCCCATTCCATCTAGTCATTTTATTTTTTGGAGGTATAATAGGAAATAATGACAATAGTATTGTTCCAACTATTACAAATATAAAATCAACATTATAACTTACATTATAAACTATTGGCTTAATAATTGCAGATACACCAATAATTAATAACATATTAAAAATATTTGATCCTATAATATTTCCTATAGCAATATCACTTTTTCCTTTAAATGCTGCTGAAACACTTGTTACTAACTCTGGCAGACTTGTCCCAATGGCTAAAATTGTAACACTTATTAATTTTTCGCTTAAATTAAAATGTCTTGCTACATTAACAGCATTATTTACAGTTAGATCACCACCAACTTTTAAAAGTATTCCTCCCAAAATTAGAAATATGATATCTCTTATTGCGGATTTACTTAATTTACTATCATTACTATCTTCTTCCTCATCATCTTCTTTATCAAAAGCCTCACCTTTTTTTGCCATAACTATTGTGTATAATATGAACAAGACAAATAAAATTAATAAAATTATTCCATCACCAATTGAAACATCTTGATTCAAATTACATAATGATATGAATATTATCGTAATCACTAAACATAAAGGAATTTCTATTAACCTTGTTTCTCTTTTGAATTTTATTGCTCTAATAATTGATGATAATCCCAAAATTAAAAATAAATTTGCTATATTACTTCCAATTATATTTCCGATTGCCATATCAGAATACCCATTAATAGCAGAAGTAATACTAACAAACAGTTCTGGCATTGAAGTTCCTATTGAAACTATTGTTAGTCCTATTATAATTTCTGGTATATGGAATCTTTTAGCAATATTACTTGCTCCATCAACCAGAAAATCCGCTCCTTTTATAAGTAAAATAAAACCTAAAATTATTAATAAAATCCATAATATCATCTTTGCTTCACCAACTTTCATAGAATAATATTCTTTATTCAAATTTGCAATTACTTCTTACTTTAATTATTACCATTAGATTTTTGTATATTCCATTATATCATAATATTTGTATTATAATCGGAAAAGGAACC
>CANRGM010000011.1 GCA_947630155.1 uncultured Clostridia bacterium | reverse complement strand
TTGAAAAAATATTTTTTGCCAATACTAAATTCTTCTTTGTTATCAAACCATATTTATTATCTTTCTTTACAACTATAGCATTTAATTCTGGAACTATTAAAACATTATTGCTGGAATTTGAACTAGAACATCCTAAATCATCATACTCCAGTTTTATAACAACTTTACCATTCAAATCTACAAATCCCCATAATTTGTCTTTTTTTACAGGTATCAAATTATCATAAATAATATACCTATTATTTAAATCATTATTTGTAAATTTTGTCAAATCAATACCAATTTCATTATATTCTATCGGCAATATTTCCTCTTCATCTAATCCCACAATTCCATATTTCTTTGTACCATCTTTTGTTGAATTTTCAGAATTTTTGGTTGATTTGCTTACTAAAAACAATTTTTCATTGATTGGCTTAATATCATCATATTGTGGTGTTACAATTGTTTCTTTACCATTATTATCTGATAATTGTATAATTCCTTTTGTATTACTTTCAGACTCAACTATTAATTGATTATATTTTTCAACATATTCTATACTATTGTATTTAGGAGCAATAATTGGTGAAGCTGAAACAGTTGTTACCTTAGATTTATTTTTTGTTTCAGTAGAACTTGATATTGTAGCTAATCCAAGTTTTTCAGAAGCGTCTTTTATTATAACAAGTCCATTTTTCAATAATTTTTTATTTGAATATGAAGTTTCCCAAACTATAGAAGTATCTGGTTTAAATGTTGCTGATTGTGATTGATTATAATATCCTTCCAAATATCCTATTGATGATATTTTAAATACATTGTTATCCATATTTAATGCAGAATTTGCTGCAACATTTAAGGCACTTACTGGCATATAAATCTTACCTTGGTCTTTTATAATAGGATTATCTAATGTGTAAAATGCAATTTCTTCAGTTTCTTCCATAACCTTATAAATCTCGTTAGATTCTACATTAAAAAACGTACTTTCATATGAATTTGTTATATAGCATTTGTTTTCATCTTCAACATCTATGTCCCCACTTTTATAGCTATAACCACTAGAAGGAATAATTTTGGTTAAGCCTTCTATCCATATATAATATACATTATCTTTATTTAAAAGATAATCAGAATAATTATATTCTTTCGAATCTGCAATCAATTTTATTTTATTTGATTTCATTGTAGTTACATATGCTAACAAAGCTATTATAATAAATATCAATACTATTATTCCAATAGTTAAGCCTAATAAAATTTTTTTACTATCACTCTTTTTATTGTAACTTTCATCTATTAAGTTCATAAAACGCCCCCCTATTCTTTTGTATAGCCATATTTTTTATAAAAATCATCTCTGAAATTTATCAAATTATCATTTTCTATTTCTATTCTAACCTTTTCCATTAATTTAGTCAAGAACTTTAGATTATGAATTGTTAATAATCGTACTCCTAGAATTTCGTTAACTTTAATTAAATGACGTATATATGCTCTTGTATAATTTTTACATGTATAACAATCACATTCAGAATCAAGAGGTGTGAAATCCCTTTCATATGTTGCATTTCTTACTACTACTTTTCCGTTCCAAGTCATTGCAGTTCCATTTCTAGCAATTCTTGTTGGAAGCACACAATCACACATATCTATTCCAGCTATTACTGCTTCTATTAAATAATCAGGTGTCCCCACTCCCATTAAATATCTTGGCTTATTAACTGGCATTTTAGGTGCTGTATATCTCAATATATCTAAAAATTCTTCTTTTGGTTCACCAACACTTATTCCACCAATTGCATATCCAGGCAAATCAAGTGCTATTAAATCTTCTAGGCTTTTATCTCTTAAATCTTTATAAAACCCTCCTTGAATAATTCCAAATAGTGATTGCTTTTCAATGTTTTTATGAGCATTTTTACAGCGCATAGCCCATCTTGTAGTTCTTTCCATAGATTGTTTTGTATATTCATATGTTGCTCCATGCTCAACACATTCATCAAAAGCCATTATGATATCTGCACCTAAGTCTTCCTCGATTTCCATAACTTTTTCAGGAGTAAATAGATGTTTACTACCATCTAAATGAGATTTAAACTCTACGCCTTCTTCACTTATAGTTCGCAAATCTCCTAAACTGAAAACTTGAAAACCTCCACTATCAGTAAGTATAGGTCTGTCCCATTTCATAAAATTATGAAGGCCTCCTGCTTCTTTTACCAGTTTACTTCCGGGTCTTAGATATAAATGATATGTATTAGACAAAATTATTTGTGCCCCAATTTCTTTTAATTCTTCTGGTGTCATTGATTTCACTGTTGCTTGTGTTCCAACTGGCATGAAAACTGGAGTTTGAATATCACCATGTGGTGTATGAATTACTCCTCGTCTTGCTCCAGTAATTTTATCTTCATGTATTAATTCATATTGAACTGCTGATTTCATTTAATTCTACCTTTCTTTTTATTTTTATTTTATATTCCCTTATAAAACTCATTTTTTACATTATCAAAACTAGCTAATATATAAACATTGCATCCCCAAAACTAAAGAATCTGTATTTTTCCTTTACTGCCTCATTATAAGCATCCATGATAAAATCCTTACCTGCTAAAGCAGAAACCAACATTATTAAGGTTGATTCAGGCAAGTGAAAATTTGTAATAAGACAATCTATACATTTGAAATTATATCCTGGATAAATAAAAATGCATGTATCACCCTCAGTTTCTTTTACCAGTCCGTTTTCATCTGCTACTGACTCTAAAACTCTACATGAAGTTGTCCCTATAGAAATAATTCTACCTCCATTTTTCTTAGCCTTATTTATTTTATCAGCATCTTCCTTTTTTATATAATAATGTTCTGAATGCATATCATGTTCTTCAATATTTTCAACCTTTACAGGTCTAAATGTTCCTATACCAACATGTAATGTTACATTTGCAATTTCTATTCCTTTATTCTTTATTTGTTCTAATAAATCCTCTGTAAAGTGTAACCCTGCTGTTGGAGCTGCAGCAGATCCCTCATATTTGGCATATACTGTTTGATATCTTTCTTTATCCTTTAAACTCTCCTTGATATATGGTGGCAATGGCATAAGTCCTATTTGATCTAATATTTCATTAAAAATACCATTATATTCAAATTTAACTCTCCTATTTCCATTATCCATATGTTCCAAAATTTCAGCCTTTAAAATACCGTTTCCAAAAATTACTTTAGCACCTTGTTTTAATCTTCTTCCAGGATGAACCATTACTTCCCATATATCGCCTTCAATTCTGTTTAATAATAAAAATTCGACATTTACACCAGTTTCTTCTTTTATACCATACAATCTTGCTGGAATGACCTTAGTATTATTTCGTACTAAACAATCTCCAGGTTTTAAATAATCTAATATATCCTTAAAAATTCTGTGTTGAATTGTCTTATTTTCTCTATTTAATACCATCAATCTTGACTCATCTCTTTTTTTTATTGGAGTTTGAGCTATTAATTCTTCTGGTAGATTATAGTTAAAATCTGATACTTTCATTTCAACTTTCACTTTTCCTTTTCTTTTTACATAATAACTTATTTTAAAGCTTCGCTACACTTATTACATATAGTAGGATTTTCCTTATCTTCACCAACTGTAGTTGAATACATCCAACATCTTTCACATTTTTCACCATCAGCTATTTCCACTTTTATATCTGGTTTTCCATTAATAATTTCTAATCCAGATACTATAAATACTGTCATTAACAAATCTTTATTTTCTTGCAAGAATTTATATTCGTCATTTTCTGAGGATATAACTACTTTTGCATTTAAAGAATGTCCTATAACTTTTGCAGCTCTTGCTTCTTCTAATTTTTTTGCTACATCTTCTTTTATTTTTAATATTTTATCCCATTTATTTTCCAATTCTTTATTTTCATATTTTGGATTTACTGTAGGATAAAATTCCAACATTACACTTTCTGCATTTTCATTAACTTTATGCTTCATATACTTCCATATTTCTTCTGCTGTAAATGATGCCATTGGAGCTAGTATTCTAACTAATGCATTTAATATCTCATACATAGCTGTTTGCGCAGCTCTTCTTTCAATAGAATTTGGTTTAGCTGTATATAATCTATCTTTTATTATGTCTAAATAAAAATTACTCATATCAACTACGCAGAAAGTATTTATGGCCTGATATGCCTTATTGAAGTCATACGCATCATATGCTTTAGTACATTCATCAATTAATTTGTTTAATCTTGTCAAAGCCCATTTATCTATTTCTTGTAGATCTTCATAATTTACAGGACTATTTACATCAAAATCATCAGTATTACCTAATATATATCTTGCTGTATTACGTATTTTTCTATAAACTTCTGATACCTGTTTTAATATCTCTTTAGATAATCTTACATCTGACTTATAGTCTGAAGATAATACCCAAAGTCTTAATATATCTGCACCATATTCATCAACAACTTCTTGTGGATCTATTCCATTTCCTAATGATTTATGCATTTGTCTACCTTGTGCATCAACTGTCCATCCATGTGTTAGAACCTCTTTATATGGAGCCTTTCCTGTCACTGCAATTGCTGTTAATAATGAAGATTGAAACCATCCTCTATATTGATCAGCACCCTCTAAATATAAATCTGCTGGATATGGAAGCCCTCTTTCAACAAGTACACTTTGATGTGTTGAACCAGAATCAAACCATACATCCATTATATCTGTTTCTTTTCTAAACTCTGTACAACCACAATTCTCGCATTTTGAATTTTCTGGCATTAATTCTTTTTCATCTAAATCATACCAGCAATTAGTTCCATATTCTTTTACTAAATTACAAACCTTTTCTAAACTTTCATCTGTAACATACTCTTTTTCGCAATTTTTACAATAGAATATTGGAATTGGAACACCCCATGTTCTTTGACGAGATATACACCAATCATTACGTTCTTCAATCATTCTAGTTATACGTTCTTCTCCCCATTCAGGTATCCAATTAACTGTTTTTATTTGATCTAGAGCATCTTTTCTAAATTTATCTATTGAGGCAAACCATTGCTTTGTAGCTCTAAATATTATTGGCTTTTTACATCTCCAACAATGTGGATATGAGTGGTTTATTTTTTTCTTTGCTAATAACAAATCATTCTCATCAAGCCATTTTATAATTTCTTTGTTTGATTTTGCATAAAACATTCCATCAAAAGGTCCTGCTTCTTGAGTTTGATGACCTTTATCATCTACACATACTATCATTTCTAAGCCATTTTTTAGTCCACATAAATAGTCTTCTTTACCATACCCAGGTGCTGTATGAACCATACCTGTACCAGTTTCTAAATCAACATCTATTGTATCTACACTTCCCATAACTACCTTTGATTCTCTAGGTAAGAATGGATGTTTACACCTAACTCCTCCTAATTCAAGTCCGTCAAATTCTTTTATTATAGAATAGTCATCAATTTCAGCTTCTTTCATTACCTTATCTACAAGCTCTGTGGCAATAACTAATTTTTCTCCATTAGCTTCAATCAAACTATATTTAAATTCTGGATTAACTGTAATTCCTGTGTTTCCTGGTAAAGTCCATGGTGTTGTAGTCCATATTACAAAATAAGTTTCTCTTTCATCAAATAATCCATTACCTTCTACAACTGGAAACTTAACATATACTGTATCTGAATCAACATCTTTATACTCAATTTCTGCTTCAGCTAAAGCTGTTTCGCAATCAGTACACCAATATACTGGTTTTAGACCTTTGTATATGTATCCCTTTTTATACATTGTTCCAAAAACTTTTAATTGTTCTGCTTCAACTTGTGGTTGATAAGTTATATATGGATTTTTCCAATCTGCCAAAATTCCCAGTCTCTTAAAGCCTTTAGTTTGAACATCTATATATTCATTATTAAAACTTTTACATGAATCTCTAAATTCTGAAACTGGTATTTCATCTCTATTTAACCCTAGTTTTTCAATTGCTTTTTTTTCTGTTGGCATACCATGTGTATCAAATCCAGGAATAAATGGAGTATAAAATCCTTTTAAATTTTTATATTTTACTATAGTGTCTTTTAAAATCTTGTTTAATGAATGACCTATATGTATACCACCATTTGCATAAGGTGGTCCATCATGTAAAACAAATGGTTCTTTTCCCTTATTTTTTTCTAACATTTTTTCATATAAATCATTTTCAAAAACCTCTTTAAATATTTTAGGTTCATTCTCTGGTAAATTTCCTCTCATTGGGAAATCTGTTTTAGGTAAATTTAAAGTTTTACCATAATCTTTCTTTTCTTCACACATTTTTCATCTCTCCTTTTATTTATATTATTCTTTAAAAAAAATTTTTTTTATTTGCTGTGTTATTTTTAGAATGCTTAATTAACAATCAAAAAAAGCTATCAATCCTAACTTTTATTTAGGACGAATAGCTTTAAAATCCGCGGTACCACCTAATTTAAAAGATTTATTTATATAAATTACTATAGATAAAATATAAATATAATAAAATCTTTTCTCTTAAATATCTTTTAACGCAAGAATACGACTTAACTTAATAATTATTAGTACCTAAAGCACTTCATAAAATTTCAGTTAAATAACCTAAAGGTGATAACAAATAATTTATTATCTTACTAGAATTTCACCATTCTCTAGTTCTCTGTTAGTTTTACATTATTTGTATTGTCCTTCACATTGTTTTTACTATATAATAATGATATATTACCATATTTTTTTATTATTTTCAATAGTTTATTTTAATTTTAGTTAATATTTGCCATTAATTCTTCAAATCTTTCTGCTGTGATAACTTCTTTCTCTAATAATTCATTTGAAACTACTTCAAGTGCATCCATATGATTAGCTAAAATTGTTTGTGCTTTGAAATATGCATCATCCACAAGTGATTTTATCTCAGTTCCTATGATATCTCCATATTTCTTTCCTAATAACTCTAATTGATATGGATCTTTTTCTAAATTAATATGAATTTGTCCTACCTCTTCACTCATACCATATACAGTTACCATATTTTTGGCAATATCATTTGCTACTTCTAAATCATTACTTGCACCTGTTGAAATATCTCCTAATGCAAGTTTTTCAGCTGCTCGTCCACCAAATAAAGCTATCAACTTTTCTTGCATTTCATTTTTTGAAATATAACATTTATCTTCGCTTGATTTATACATTGTATATCCACCAGCAACACCTCTTGGTATTATTGATATTTCTTTTATATCTTTTTGTGTTTCCAAGAAATGGCTTACTACTGCATGACCAGCCTCATGAATTGCAGTTCTTTTCTTATCTTTATCAGATACCACTCTATTATGTTTTTCCAATCCCACAGTAACCTTTTTTAATGCATCTTCAATATCTTTATTTGTTATACTTTGACGTTCTCTTATTGTTGCTATTATTGCTGCTTCATTTAAAATATTTGCAAGTTCAGCACCAGTAAATCCTGCTGTATCTTCCGCAATACTTCTTAAATCTACATCTTGTGCAAATTGTTTACCTTTAGCATGAATATTTAAAATAGCTTCTCTTCCATTTAAATCTGGTAATGCTACTGTTATTTGTCTGTCAAATCTTCCTGGACGTAGTAATGCTTTGTCAAGCATTTCTGGCCTATTTGTTGCTGCAAGTACTATTATAGTTTCTTCTGTATCAAATCCATCCATTTCAACTAAAAGTTGATTTAGAGTTTGGTTATTTTCAGTTTCAGCTCCACTTGATGATGTTCTTCTAGAACCTATGGCATCTATTTCATCTATAAATACTATACAAGGAGCAACTTTTCTTGCCTTTTCAAATAATTTTCTTACTCTTGATGCTCCTAATCCCGCAAACATTTCAATAAATTCAGAGCCACTCATTGATATGAAAGGAACATTAGCTTCACCAGCAATAGCTTTCGCAATCAATGTTTTACCAGTTCCAGGATTTCCACATAATAATACTCCACGAGGTACTTTTGCACCCATATCTTGAAATTTTTTAGGATTTTTTAAAAAATCTACAATTTCTATCATTTCTTGCTTTTCTTCATCCAATCCTGCAACATCTTCAAATTTTGTTTTTGTTGTTTGTGTTTCAGAATCATATACTTTGCCTTTTTCACCTAGTCCTTGCATTTTAAATATCATAAACATTAATGCTACTAAAATGATTGTTGGTAAAAAAGAAATTAATGTTCTTAAAATTGAGACAAATATATTTCTTTCTTTTTGATTAAACTCTATGTTTACCCCATTATTAGATTTATCTTGTACTAATTCAACGAAAGAATCTATACTAGGTATTAATACATTTCTTTCTTTTTCTTCATTAATTAATTTTATTTTTGCTGTATTACTACCTTCAGTCATTTCAATTTTTTCAACAGTTCCTTCATTTATACTTGTAAGTAATTGTGTATATGAAAACTCTTTATCTTCATCTTTATTATAATATTTCATAAATAATACTATTCCCAAAATAGTAATAATAATCAATATAACTGAAATTATTATAGTTATATTTTGTTTTTTATTGTTTTTGTTGTCATTATTTTTCGATTCCATTATTTATCTCCTTTTGTATTATTTTCTTCATCATTCATAATATTATTCTATTTATGATTAAATTTATAATTTTACTCTTCTCTAAGTAAAAAATGGTTTATTATTCAGCTAATTTGAGCCATTACCTGTGGTCCCATTTCCATTATTGGTTCCAGTGGTTCCTTTATTCCCAGTACTTCCGCTATTACCGGTATTTCCATTACCGCTAGCATTTCCGTTGTTACCAGTGTTACCATTGCTTCCATTGTTACCAGTGTTTCCATTACTTCCATTATTGCCAGTATTTCCATTATTGCCATTGTTATTATTTGTACTTACTTTATTTACAGTTATTATAATTTTAGCTTGTTTTGACACAATCGCACCAGGTTGTATACTTTGTGACAACACAACTCCATTAGCCTTTGAAGAATCTGTTTTATACTCAACTACAACTGTTAAGCTTCCTAATGCACTTTTTGCTGCACTCTCAGTTTTTCCTACAACATTAGGAACAGTTATATCTGTGTCTTTTTGTTTATCAGTATTATTATTTTCATCATCTTTTTTATCATCATTATTATTGTTATTAGATTCAGCAGTATGTATATCACATTTTTCTGTAATTACTGTATATTTTCCTCCATTACCCGTTTTCCATGTTGCATTAACCTCTTTTTCAGGTTTAGCAAGACCCCATGAAGTTTCTGTAGTTGGGCAAAACTCTGATGCTAGTTTTTTAGATTCAGAACATACTACAAATGAATTATGTCCATCACATTTTCCAGGTACTGCACCTTCCACAAAATACTCTGTATATGTATTTGTGCATGAGCCTGTTGCACATTTACCTGATACTCTACAAACTTTTGCTGTAACAACATTACTTGGCTGTTGAAATGTCTTTCCTTCTAAACCTTCATGGATTTTTTTCATTACATCAGCCCAAATTGCAGTTGCTGGACTTGTACCACGATAAATAATTTCTTCTGGATAATCATATCCAAACCATGTTGATGCCGTATAATATGGTGTGAAACCACATAACCACAAATCTTTAAGTTCTGTTGTAGTACCAGTTTTAGCCGCAACATCTATGTTATTCATTTTACAAATTCTTGCAGTTCCTTGTGATCCTTCAACTGGTTGTTTAAGTAAATTCTTCATAACATATGCATTACCTTCTGAAAATACTCTTTTTGTTTCCTGATTTGATTGAATTACAATATTACCAGAAGAATCTTCTACCTTTGTATAGAAAGTAGGTGAAATATATACACCATCATTAGCTATTGCTGCATATGCTGCTGCCATTTGAAGTGGACTTATACCACTAGTTACTCCTCCTAATGCTACTGAAAGATTTGTATCATTTTTTTCTTCTGAACTAGTTTCACTTGCTTTTACTAATGATGTTATTCCTAAAGATCTCATAAAATCTATAGCATTATCTGGTCCTACTTCTGACATAACTTTACAAGCTACAATATTAGATGATACTTCTAATGCATCTCTAATTGTACATAAACCAGATTTTTGGTTTGTTGCATTTTGTGGCCAAGGTTTAGTATCATTTCCAAATGTGGTAGGGGAATTATCATAAATTGTAGATGCATTTATTATTCCTTTCTCCAATGCGGGTCCATATACTCCTATTGGTTTTATGGAAGACCCTGGCTGTCTTTCACTATTTATTCTATTTGTACCAATAGCATTTACATCTGTACCTAATCCACCCATACATGCTACAACTTTTCCTGACTTATGATCAATTATAACCATTGCAGATTGAGTGTGTTTTCCTTCATTTTTTTCTATTGTTCCAGGTTTTATATATGTTTCAGCGTTATATTCTTCTTTAACAATTTGTTGTATAGATGGAACTAATGTTGTATAAATTTTTAATCCTCCTCCATAAACACGACTTCTAGCAAATTCATATGACATACCTTGTTCTACCATTTCATCAATTACTTGATCTACAGCTGCAGAAATATAATAATCTTCAATTGTTGCGGTAGGTAACTCTCCCTTTTCAAATTTTAATCCTTCATCCACTTTTGCTATTGCATCATTATATTCAACATCTGTTATATATCCTAGTTCTTTCATTTTTCCTAGCACAGTTTTAGTTCTTGAATTTATTTTTTCTGTATTTGGATTTTCTTTATATGGATTATATTGAGTTGGACTATGTGTAACACCAGCCAAAAAAGCACACTGTTCTATAGTTAATTCACTTGCTGATTTATTGAAATAATATCTAGATGCTGTTTCTACTCCACATATATCTCCACCACTTGAAGCAAGTGGAATCAAATTTAGATATAGTTGTAAGATTTCATCTTTTTTTAGCATTTTTTCTATTTGATATGCTCTTGACATTTCTCTTATTTTTCTTTGCATTCCTGCAGTACCGCTACTCTCTTTTTCATTAGTTATATTTTTAACTAATTGTTGTGTTATCGTACTACCTCCAAAGTTAGATGAACCAGAGTGTGTTATATATGTAAATGTAGCTGCAGCAGTTCTTTTTATATCAACACCATGGTGTTGATAGAATCTCTCATCTTCTATTGATACAAAAGCTTTTGGTAAATATGGACTCATTTCATCTATACTTATTATCTGTCTATTTTCTTTTCCAGATAATTCTGCAATAACATTACCTTCTGCATCATATACTATTGTATTTGAATAGTTTATTAATAAATCCTCTTTAGTCATAGCAAATTTATCACTAAAGAATACTCCTACAAAAACTCCACTTGCAATAAGTATTAATAATATTATTAATAAAATGAAAATAAGAATTACTTTTTTCAATACAGAATGGTTTTTTTGGTTTTTCTTATCCTTCTTATTCTTCTTTTTATTTGTTTTTGCATTTCCTTTTTTTATAGGACCATTATTAATTTGGTATCTTTTTGTAGAATCATAATCATATTTATTTTTATTTTTATTATTTTTTGTTTTATTTGTTCTACCACCCATTTTTTATACTCCTTTTCTAACTAATAATCTTAGTCAAACTTACCTACTTATTATATTACAAAAATGCTAAAATTGAAAGACTTTTTTTATTTTTATTTAATAAAATATTACTTTTTTATTATTCGTATATTTATATCAGCAAAATATCACACAATATAATCAATTATGTCTTTACAACATGTAACTATATTAGCTCCTTGCCTAATTAAATCATTTGTTCCAAAAGAATTATTGCTATAGATATTTCCTGGAACAGCAAATATTTCTTTCCCTTGCTCTAATCCAAAATCTGCTGTTATTAAAGCTCCACTTTTATTTTTAGCTTCTACAATTACTATTCCATCTGATAAACCACTAATTATTCTATTCCTTGCAGGGAAATTCATTTTATTAGGCTTAGTACCTATAATATACTCTGAAAGTATAAGTCCATTATTTTTCAAAATTTCTTCAGCTAATTTACTATTTTCATATGGATAAATATTATCTAATCCGTTTCCTATTACAGCTATAGTACTTCCTTTTTCTTTTATAGCACCAATATGTGAATATTTGTCTATTCCCCTGGCAAGTCCACTTATAATGCATATATTTTGTTTTGCTAATTCAAATGCCAATTCAAGTGCAACCTTTTTTCCATATAAACTACATTCTCTGCAACCAACAATTGCTATTGATTTTTTTCTTAATAATTTCAAATTTCCTTTTGCAAATAGTATTACTGGTTTATCATATATGTTTTTAAGTTTGTCTGGATATACCTCATCAAACAAATTAATTATATGTATATCATTTTCATTCATATAATTTACATATTTTTCAAGATTGAATCTATATTTAGGGTTTAATATTTCATCTATGCAATTTTCATCAATTCCTTCTATTTCTCTCAAATTTTCTTTATCTAAATTCCATATAATTTCAGGAGACTTAAATTTCTTTAAAATTTTTTCTTTTTGTATACTTGTCATTGTTTCCAATCTGGAAAACCATATCCAATATTTATTATTCATGCAAACAATTTTATAATATATTTTTATTAATATATCATATACTCCTTTTTTATTATTTAGGTTTTCTTGTGGATTTACCTATAAACCTTTTCTGTATAGCTCCTTTATGTATTATGCCTACAAAAAAGGAGCCATATCTTATAATTTAGCCCCCCGAAAAATTATAATTACATACCTATATTTTTAGCTGCTTTTACAACATTAGTCATAAGCATTGCTATTGTCATTGGTCCAACTCCTCCTGGAACAGGAGTTATAAATGATGTTTTCTTTTCTACATTTTCGAAATCAACATCCCCAACCAATTTTCCTTCTTCATTTCTGTTTATTCCCACATCTATGATAACAGCCCCATCTTTTACCATATCTTGTGTAACAAACTTTGCTTTACCAAGTGCTGCAATTAGTATATCAGCATTTGATGTTATTTGTTTTATGTTTTCTGTCTTAGAATGACAAATAGTAACAGTGCCATTCTTTTTTAACATACATTGAATTAAAGGTTTACCTACAATATTACTTCTTCCTATAATTACAACATTTTTTCCTTGTACATCTATATTGTATTCTTCAAGCATTTTCATAACTCCATAAGGAGTACATGAAATAAAACAGTCTTCGCCTATTGATAATTTTCCAACATTTACAGGATTAAACCCATCAACATCTTTTCTATAATCAATTTTATTAAATGCTTGATTTATATCTAAATGCTTTGGTATTGGACTTTGTAATAGTATTCCATGAATGTCTTTTCTGTTATTTAATTCCTCAATTAAATCTAACAGTTCATTCATTTTGATATTTTCATCCATTAAAAATTCTTCATAATCAATTCCTATTTCTTCACAAGCCCTACTTTTATTTTTTACATATACCTTTGAAGCTTTATCATCACCAACCATAATCACTGCTAATTTAGGCTTTATTCCTATATTTTTTAATTCATCAACTTCAATTTTTAAATTCTTTCTTATTTTTTGCGCAAGATTTTTTCCATCTATTATCTCTGACATTTTTTCCTCCATACATAATATATTTGCTACAGTTAATATTGTAAAACATTTGTTCTATTGTGTCAATATAAATTGTATATTTTTTATAATTTTCGTACGACATTTTTTGACATTTAATTTATCTATTCACAATTGAATAATAGTTATCTATAGCTCACTTAATTTCTCCATAATTTGAACACTTAAGGCAATACTTTTTGCATCCAAACCATTTAATTTTTCTAATTCATCAACACTACCATGTTGAACAAAAGAATCATCATATCCATATGATTTTAAATGAACATCAGAAATTCTTCTCTCACTAATTAATTCAGACACACTAGTACCCAGTCCGCCATGTAATATTCCATCTTCTATAGTAATAATGTTTTTAGTCTTTTTAATGGAAGTTTCAATAGTATATGAATCAATCGGTTTTAAAAATCTCGTATTAATGACTTCACAATTTATCCCTTGCTCCAATAATAAATTACTAACTTCCATAGCTCGCTGAACCATTTTCCCTATAGCTAAAATTGTTAAATCTTCTCCATTCTTTAAAACTTCTGCTTTTCCCAATTTTATATCATCACATTTTTCAAACTTAAATTCACCTTCTCCACCTCTTGGATATCTGATAACTACAGGAGAATTTAAATTAACTGCAAATTCAAGCATTTTCTCCAATTCTTCGAAATTTTTGGGAGCCATAATTGTTATATTTGGAATTAATGAGAAAAATGACATATCAAAAATTCCTTGATGAGTTTCTCCATCATTTCCAACAATTCCAGCCCTATCAACACACATAACTACTGGCAAATTTTGAATACATATATCATGTATTACCTGATCATAGGCCCTTTGATAGAATGAAGAATATATTGGTACAATTGGTTTTAAGCCACTTTTTGCCATACCTGCGGCCATTCCTAAAGCATGCTGTTCGGCAATACCAACATCAAAAATCCTATCTGGAAAGCATTTTTTGAATTCACTTAATCCAGTTCCTGTAACCATTGCCGCAGATATTGCAATTATTTTTTCATCTTTTTTTGCTAATTCAATTAATTTATTACCGAAAATCTTTGAATAATCATCTTTTTTCTTTTTTTCTGGTTCTCCTGTTTCAATATTGAAACTAGATGTACTATGAAATTTATCTGGATTTTCTTCTGCAAACTTATATCCCTTCCCCTTTTGTGTTACAACATGTATCAAAACAGGACCCTTTATAGTTTCACTTGTTTTTAAGACACTTTCCAATTTTTCAATATTGTGTCCATCAACTGGTCCCAAATATGTAAACCCGATATCTTCATAATACATTTTCTGAATAAATATTTGTTTAATTCCTTTTTTTAATTTTTGTGTTAATCTAACCATACCTTTGCCAATACCTGGAATCTTAAGCATCATATTCTTAAGTTTGCTATTGGTTTTAGTATAAAATTTCTTTGTCCTTAATTTACTTAAAAAATATGTAATTCCACCAACATTTTCGGAAATACTCATTTCATTATCATTAAGAATAACTGTAACATCTGCATTACTACTTCCCGCATCATTTAAAGCTTCTTGTGCCATACCTCCAGTTAATGCTCCATCACCAATTACTGCAACTACTCTTTCTTTCTTATTCTGTAATTTATTAGCTCTTGCCATACCTAATGCTACTGAAATTGATGTTGAACTATGCCCTGTGTTAAAACAATCAAACTCGGATTCACTTGTTTTAGGAAATCCAGCAATTCCATTCAATTGTCTTAAAGTTGACATCTTGTCCTTTCTTCCAGTTAATATTTTATGGACATAAGTTTGATGCCCTACATCCCAAATAATTGAATCTTTAGGTGTATTTAATACACTATGTAATGCTATAGTGAGCTCTACAACTCCTAAATTTGATGCTAAATGTCCACCATTTTTTGACACTATTTCTAGTATTAAAGTTCTAATTTCTTCTGCTAATTTTTCTTTTTCTTTTAAGTTTAATTTTTTTAAATCTGTTACATTATTTACTTTTTTTAAAATTTCTTCCACTCGAAACTCCCATACATTTTTCTATTATATAAATATTTTTATATCATAAACTGTTAAAATTGTCTATCTTTTTACATGTTTTTTCAATTAGAGTTTTTATATTTTCGTTCACTTTTCTTTATAAATAGCATATATTTATTCAAGGAGGTATTAATTATGGATGGATTATATGAATTCAACATACAAACACCAATGGGAAACATTCAAGCTTTAGTAAAATTGATTACTAATGGGAATAATCTAAGTGGATATATTGATGTTATGGGAAAAAGAAACCAATTTAATAATGGTACAGTAAATGGAAATACATTATCACTTAATGGTAGTATTTCAGCTGGTATGGTAAATATTCAATATAATATAATGGGAACTGTACAAGGAAACACGTTAAGTCTTGTTGCAAAAACAAATATGGGTAACTTTAATTTACAAGGCCAACGAATTTCTTAAATCGAATAAATTTTCAAACTTCATATTACTAATAAATGCCATAGAAAAGCAAAATTTTATTTTTTGCTTTTCTATGACATTTATAACGCTATATTCTTATTTTGACATTACCAACAAATCCAAAATCTCAACTTCCTGCTCCAACTCCAAATCACGTACTTCTTCAATTTCACTTTTCATATATCCCTCAAAAGTTTTAAAAATTTTCTTGTATTCTTCACTCACATGAAGTTTATCAGATGTTCTCTCATTCTCACCAAGGATTTTAAAAACCTCTTCTTTAGTATAAATACAATCAGAAATTCCCTTGACATCTGTAATTAAAAAATCACTTCTATTATGTTCTAAATCATATTCATTTTTACTACTTTGCATCCTCTCATACAAAATCCAATTTTTCATTAAATTAACATATCTAGTCAAAACAATACCCTTTCTAATGCCTGTATTATCATAATATTCACTATCTGCATTTTTGAATTGAACTTCTTGTGAATTACTATATTGCTTACCATTCCTATCTTTATAAGAAACACTTAATTTCAACTTTTCTCCTTCAATTTCTTCCTTCAATCCAGTTCCACAAGTTGAAATACACTTTAATTTCAACAAAATAATTCCACCTTTAGCTTCACCGCTACTATTTGAACTAGATGGAAACAAAGTATTAACCTTCATTATAGTTCCATCTGCTACTTCTTTAGTATCTGTTCCATAAATATTAGCTATTTCAAATAAATCAGATTCCAATTTTAACTCCAAATCAAATACCAAAGGTGTTACCATATAATCAAAATCTTCACTCATTATTTTTTTAAACTCTTCTGAACTATGTACAGAATAATAATTTGCACCTTTTACATCTGATAAACACTCAATAACTTCTGTATTAAAATCAACTCCAACACCTATAAATGTAGTATAAATTTTATCCTTTGCATTTTTTTCAACATATTCAGTTAGACCCTGTTTTGATGTTTTACCTAAATTAGGCATAGCATCAGTTATAACAATTATTCTATTTTCATATTCTTCATTATTTAACATTTCATCAGAAAATAATTCTGTTCCCTTTGTATATCCTGCCTCAAAGTTTGTTCCTCCTTGTGGCTCTATTTCTAAAATATGCTCCTTTATTTTTTCTACATCTGTTTCTTCTATTAAATTAATTGGTTTAGCTAAGTAACCTTCATCATCAAATAATACAATTCCCAATCTATCATCTGGCTTTAATTCATCAATTAATAAATTTAAAGACTCATTTGCAATTTGCATCTTACTTTTACCATCCTCATTTGTATTATTCGTTTTTCCATCATAGTAATATTCATAAAATCCAGATGACATAGAACCAGAAATATCCATTACAACAACAATATTTAGTTTTTTTCTTTGAAAATCACTTTCCTTAATATTTGAGTTAAGTCCCACAGTCATATAATATTCCTCTATTCCTGATATTGGGTCTTTTGAAACAGCTGTTGAATATGATGGTGAAAATAATTCTTCAGATTTTTCTGATTTTCCTGTGTCAAAATAATAATCATAAAACAAGCCATTATAAGTAATATCTGTAGATATTGGTAAATAATTGTTTTTTATATTTTCTCTAAAATTATTAATATTTTTTGAACCTCCTACAGAAAAGCCTAAGGTTGATTCGCTAGTAGAAACACTATCATTTGCAATTCCAAAACTATTACTTTTCAACATATCACTAGTTCCAGAAGCAGAAATATTATTTAATATATCAGATTCGTATCCAGAAACTTCATATCCCCAGTCATCTTTCAATTTCCCTTTAATACTTCTTTTCCCCAAAACTAATTGATTCAATGTTCCATTGTTACGTAACAATATAACAGCACATCCTCCACCTAAAATACATAGTATAATAATTATTACTACTATTCTTAAAATAATTTTTTTCTTTTTCATTTCTTCCTCCTTAAAATTTAAACATTTTTTGATATGATATAACACAAATTAAAACATACCAAACTTATGTCGTTTTTTGACACAAATTCAGTATGTTATATTTTTTGCAATATGCATTTTTTTAAATCTTAATTTATGTCATCTATTATTTAGATGACTTCTTTTTAAATTTTTGTTGGTATTTTTTGAAAAAAATTATAGAAATTATTATTAATACTAATCCTATACTTAAAATAACTAATTGATTCTTGTCCTTCCATATCCTAGAAAAGCCTACATTTTCTACATTAGCATCAATTGTTGTATTTTCAACTATATTCTCCCCAATTTCGTTAGGAAATGTGTTTCCCTCAGAAGAATACACACTATCTTCTTTTTCTTTATCATTTTCTTTATTTTCTTCATTTATATACACATTATCTTGATTAATCTGATTACTATTTTCCACATTTTTATCTTCCATACTTTCTTGCTGTGCATTATCAAAATTATTTTCCTCATTATCTACATCATTAGTTTGATTTTGATTCATATATTGTTTTGATTTCCAAAATTCACCTCTTGCCAAAATAATTACAAATGCAGTAATTGCGCCAACTAAGCTTCCTACAGATATTCTTAATGAATTAATAGCATTATAATACTTCCACTGAACTGTTCCTATGGGAACATTCATAACTTGAGAAATTTTCTTAAAGGTAAAATTTGATAATACTTTTAATGATACTATCTGTTTCTCATCCTCTTTTAGCCTATCTATAATTTTATTATAATATTCACTATCAATCACATTTTCTAGCTCATTTGATGAAGAAGGTATTTCATATATTTCATCTATACTTAAATTTGGTTTTGTTTTTCTAAAAAAAGCAAAACATTCATTTTTACTAACTGTAAACAACCAACTAGCTTCATTATTTGTTGGTAACTTATCTACATCCAATTTGTAAATTTTAGTAAATATTTCATGAGATATGTCCTCTGAATCCTCTTTATTCTTGAGAATAGAATATGTAATTCCATAAACCAAATTATAATATTTTTCATAAAGATTATTATATGCATTCTGATTTTTGTTTCTTAACTCTCCAAATATTTGGTGTAATTCTTTTTTATTTATTTTTCCCATAATACACCTACCTTATATTACTTTTTTATCACTACATCTATTTTTGCAATACTCATAAACCGGACATTCATTACATTTTGGATTCCTAGCAACGCAAATATTTCTACCATGCCAAACCAATAAATGATTTACATCATAATAATATTCTTTAGGAATTACTTTTAATAAATCCATCTCTATTTTTTCTGGATCAGAATTTTTTGATAAACCTAGTTTATTTGATATTCTTTTTGCATGAGTATCAACAGCTATTCCTTGCGGCATACCAAAAGCCTCTAGCATAATTACATTGGCACTTTTTCTACCTACTCCTGGTAATTTCATAAGTTCCTCCATCGTATTAGGAACTATACCATTATACTTATTTACAATCATTTCCGCAGTTGCCTTTATATTTTTAGCTTTATTTTTATAAAAACCACATGGATGAATTATTTTTTCCAACTCAGATAACTCTAAATTACAAATTGCTTCTGGAGTTCCATATTTTTTAAATAAATTTGGAGTAGTTTTATTAACCCTCTCATCTGTACATTGAGCGGAAAGCATAACTGCTACTACCATTTGAAATGGTGTTTCAAAATCCAAACTACAAGTGGCATCTGGGTAATAATTTTTTAAAATTTGTATTACTTTAATTGCATCTGATTTTTTCATTTATTTACACCTCTTGATTTATTATCTTGAATATTGACTATCTAAAATTTAATTTTTCTTAATCTTAAAGCATTTAGTATAACAGTAATACTACTAAAAACCATTGCTAAACTTGCTATCATTGGATTTATTGAAATTCCAATGGGCTTTAATAATCCAATAGCAATTGGAATCATTAAAATATTATAGAAAAATGCCCAAAATAAGTTTTGTTTGATATTTCTAATTGTTTTTTTACTAATCTTGATTAAATTCAAAATACTTCCTAAATCATTTTTAGTTAAAATTACATCTGATGAATCCATTGCAATATCAGTACCACTATTTACACTAACTCCTATATCAGAACTTGCTAAAGCTGGACTATCATTTATTCCATCTCCACACATCATAACATATCTATTTTCTTGTTTTAAGTCTTTTATTGTTTTTGCTTTTTCTGATGGTATTACATCTGAGATAACCTTTGTTATTCCTATTTCTTTTGCAATTTTATCAGCAGTTTCTTTATTATCGCCTGTTAGCATAATTGTTTGTATTTTATTTTTATTTAAAATACTAATTACTTCTTTTGTGTTTTCTCTAACAATATCGTTTACTCCAATAATTGCAATTATTTTCTCATCTTTTACTGCATATACAATACTATTTCCATTTTCAGCTAGTTTCTTTTCATCTTCAAAATGATTGTTTTCTATTTTATATTTTTCAAGTATTTTTGAGTTTCCTAAAATAATTCTCTCATCTTCTACTTTTCCTACAATTCCATAACCTGCAATATTTTCAAATTCTTGTACTTGTAATGTTGGCATTTCGTTTTGTACCATATAATCTGTAAATGCCTTTCCAATAGGATGTGTTGATTTATTTTCTATACTGCCAATTAATTGCAATAATTCTTTATCACTCATATCACTATAATTTAATATTTCAGCAATTCTTAATTTTCCATAAGTTAATGTTCCTGTTTTGTCAAATACAATAGTATTTACTTTTTGAGCATTTTCGAGTATTTCACTTTTTTTCACTAATATTCCATTACTTGCACATAATCCTTCACTTACAACAATAGCAAGTGGTGTTGCTAGTCCTAGACTACAAGGGCAAGCTACAACTAATACAGTAACAAATGATGTTATTGCTGTTTCAAAACCTTGGCCAATTAGCAAATACACTAAAAAAGTAATTATTGCAATAGCAATTACACTAGGTACAAAATATCCTGATACCTTATCAGCTATTTTAGCAATTGGTGCTTTGGTATTACTAGCTTCTATTACTAATCTTACAATTTCTGATATTGTTGATTCTTTTCCAATTTTTTCTGCCTTGTACTCAATATATCCATCATAATTCATACTTCCTGCAATTACTTTATTCCCTACTTCTTTTGATACTGGCTTACTTTCTCCTGTTATAAATGATTCATCCAAATGTGCTTTTCCTGTTATTATTTCTCCATCTACTGCTATTTTTTCTCCTGCTCTACTTACTATAATATCTCCTTT
>CANRGM010000010.1 GCA_947630155.1 uncultured Clostridia bacterium | reverse complement strand
TGGATAGCATTTATCTTATTAAGTGTTATAGGTGGGGAGATGATAAAGTCATCCTATAATAAAGAAAAAGAAGATTACAATGATAACATTGATGTTAAAACAATGTTGGTTTTATCTATAGCAACAAGTATTGATGCTCTCGCTGTTGGAGTAACTTTTGCATTTTTGAACACTAAAATAATTCCAGCAATTTTAGTTATTGGAGTAGTAACATTTATTTTATCTTTGCTTGGAGTAAAGGTTGGAAAAAAGTTTGGAGATAAATTTCAAAATAAAGCAGAACTATTAGGTGGGGTAATTTTAATTATAATTGGTTTAAAAATTTTAACTGAGCACTTGCATATTTTCCCTTTCAATTAATTGAAAAACCATTGAAAAAGTATTGATATTCACAAAATTATATGATAATATCTAATAAATTAATACAATTTTATTTATGGGAGGAATTAAAATGAATGAAATTAAATATGAAATAGTGGAACATATAGGTGTAATATCAGAAACAGGAAAAGGGTGGAAAACAGAATTAAATTTGGTTAGCTGGAATGATAGAGAACCAAAATATGATTTAAGAAACTGGTCAGAAAATAACGAAAGAATGGGTAAAGGAATAGCTTTATCAAAAGAAGAAGTTATAAAGTTGAAAGAAATATTAAATAATAAAATAGAAGAATAAATATTTGTAAAATAAGCAGTGAGTACTATTCAATAGTGTTTATCACACATGGAGGTATGGAAATTGTGGAAGTTATAAAAGAACATGAGAATTTTTTGAAGAATATTTTAAATCAACAATATACTCAACAATATGTAGAAAACATATATAAAGGATATAAATGCAAAAGATGTGTGACACTAAGAATTAATACAATAAAAGCCGAAAAAGATGATGTAAAGAGAAGATTGAAAGAAAATAATATAGAGTTTAGTGTTGTACCATGGAGTGATGTTGCTTTAATTATAAGGAATAAAACAGAAAGAGATTTGCAAAATACAGAAATGTATGAAAATGGTGAAATATATTTGCAAAGTTTATCTTCTATGTTACCTCCAATAATAATGCAACCTCAACCAGGAGAAGATATTTTAGATATGACTGCTGCACCAGGAGGCAAAACTACGCAGATATCTGCTTTAACACATAATTTGGCTCATATAACTGCATGTGAAATAAATGGAATTCGTGCAGATCGTTTAAGATATAATGTTGAAAAACAAGGCGCAAGTTCTTCTGTATATGTAATGCAAAAGGATTCAAGAAATATTGATAATTTCTTATCATTTGATAGGATTTTGTTAGATGCACCATGTAGTGGAAGTGGAACTTTAAATTTAAATGATGAAAATGTATTCAAGTATTTCAATCAAAAACTTGTTGAAAAATCGGCAAAAACGCAGTTTACTTTGTTAAAGAAGGCTTTAAGAATTTTGAAAACAGGTAAAGAGATGGTATATTCTACATGCTCTATTTTATCATGTGAGAATGAAGATATTGTAAATAAAGTCTTACAGACAGAAAAGGCAGAGATTGTTCCAATTCAATTTGATGGAATAAATGATTTGCCTTTACTTCCTGTAAAGACTTATGGAACATTGTGTGTATGCCCTAATGATATTTACGAGGGCTTTTTTATTGCGAAGATTAGAAAGTTATGAAAAAACTAAAAATACAATGTTAAAATTGTACATAATAAAAACTTGAATTTATAATTAATTGTGTTATAATGAAGAAAAATATTTTAGGAGGTTATATTTATGCAAGAATTAAAAGGTACAAAAACAGAAAAAAATTTAATGGATGCATTTGCAGGAGAATCACAGGCTAGAAACAAGTATACATATTATGCTAGTAAGGCCAAGAAAGATGGATATGAGCAACTAGCTGAAATATTTTTAGAAACTGCAGATAATGAAAAAGAACATGCAAAAATGTGGTTTAAATTATTACATGGTGGAGAGGTTCCTTCAACTGAAGAAAATTTGAAAGATGCTGCAGATGGGGAAAACTACGAATGGACAGATATGTATGACAGGATGGCTCAAGAAGCTGAAGAAGAAGGTTTTGATCATATAGCATTTTTATTTAGATCAGTTGCAAAAATTGAAAAGGAACATGAGGAAAGATATAAAAAACTATTAGAAAATGTTGAAAACGGACTAGTTTTCAGTAAAGATGGTGACACAATATGGAAATGTAGAAATTGTGGACATATTGTAATAGGAAAAAATGCTCCAGAAATATGCCCTGTTTGTCAACATCCAAAGGCTTATTTTGAAGTGAAAGCTGAAAATTATTAGTAATAATAGTAATTAAGTTTAATATTTATGCAAAAACATTATTAGAAAATCTAATAATGTTTTTTGCGTTAAGAGAAAGATAATAATCTATATTTAATAACCATAGATTTATGTAAAAACAGTATATAAAAGTATGAAAATTAGGAAAAAACAGTTATATTAAACAAAAAAAGGAAAAAAGGTTGATTTTTGGTAATATCTGTGCTATAATTAGATAGTAACTTGTTAAAAGTTCGTAAATACTAAAGAAAAAAGAAATCAAAGAAAACATACAAATTTCATATGTATGTTTTTAATTTGTGTCTAATACAATTATAAATAAATACCAAAGTTTATAAAAATAGGAGGATGTAAAATAATGTTAAAATTTAAAATGTCTTTATTCTTAAAAAGTGCGAAATTTAGAGTTGCAATTGCAGCTTTTATAATTGCAACAATAATATCAGGTATAGTATTAGTATCTGGAAACAAAGCTTCAAATTTAAGCAATCAAGTAACTGTAGTAGCTAATAAATCTGGAGTAACTGCTAATGGTAAAAAATATTTTACAGTTAAAAAATCAGGAAATGCTACAGGTTATGATGTCTTATTTTGTATAGAACAAGATGCTAGCTTATCATCAAAAACATATAGCAATCCAATAAGTATAACTAAAGCTAGTAAATATTTTAGCTCATATAATAGTGCAATGTGGTTAATAAATAATATGTACACAACCAATACAACTGGTCAAAATGGATTAGCAAACGAAACAGCAAAAAATGTTATGGCTCAAAACTTAGCAAATCTATTAACATCAGAAACTGTAAAAAGCGCAGTAGCAAAAAAAGGATTAAATACATCAGGAATTACACCACAAAAAATTTATAATTTAAGAAACAAAACACTTAATAGCACATCAAATGAAAATGCATTGCAATTTGTAGAACAAGTTGCATTATGGAAATATACAAATAATGTTGGAAATACTTTTACAAATGCATATGCTGAAAATGTAAATCAATACTTAGAAGGAACAACCTTAACATCAGATGAACAATTAACATTAAAATATACTTTATATGCTTTAAGAACACTTGCTGACATGAATAATAGTAAATCTTCATCAACATCAGTGTCAAATTATGTTACATTAAATAAAAACAATGCAAAATACGATGTAGGAACTTCTAAAGTTGGACCTTATTATTTGGAATCAAATGGTATAAGATTAACATCATATAGTTTTGGTGCTCAATCAAATGCTGCATATCCTGTAAGTCTTACAATAACAAAAGGAGACGGAAAAACAGTAACTGCCGGAGCTGAATTAATACAAAAAAATAATGATGGAAGTTTTTATATTAATTTAGCAAATCATAAAGATGCTAAAAAGGTGGATTTAAAAATAGATTATATTCTTTCAACAATTAGTACTGATGCATATGTATTAGATGGTGGAGATAAACAGGATCTTTTAACAGTACAAAAATCAGTTGGTGCTGCAAGTTTAACAGATTCAAAAACCATAACTAATGCAGGTAAGTATAAGGTGATACTACTAAAAGTGGATAAAAAAGGAACGTTACTTAATTCATCTCCAGCAAAGTTTAAAATTAATGGTAAAGAACAATCAACAGAAAATGGTTTGATAAATATAGTAGAGAATAAAACAATAGCTAATGCAAGTCAAACTGATACTTATGAAATAACTGAAACACAAGCTCCTAATGGTTATATTGCAGCTAAAGGAACAGCAAAATTAACTGTAAAATTCAAACAAAGTGGAAATACTTTTGTTGTAGATGAAAGTAAAACAACTATATCAGGGATGAAAGAAGCAAAGGTGAGTGTAGATGTTAAGAATACTACAGTTATTATATCAGTAGAAAATGAACCAAAAGAGGGTACATTTAATGTTACATTAAAAAAAGTTATGGAAGATGGAACAACAGTTATTACATCATCAGAAGCAACCTTTAAAATTGGAGATAAAGAACAAAAAACAAAAAATGGTATTTTGAGCATAGCACAAGGTGAAACTATCGCTAGTGAAAAACAAAATCCAGTATATAAAATACAAGAAACAAAAGCACCACAAGGTTATGAAGCTATCTCAGGAACAGCAACTTTATCTGTAAAATTTAAAACTCAAGGAACAAGCTATGTGGTTGATAAAGATAAAACAACACTACAAGGAACAGATGGTATGAAAGCTGCAAAACTTGAAGTTTCAAGTGACAATTCAACAATAACAATTTATGTACCAAATACTAAAAAAGAATTTGACTTATCTTTACGTAAATTCATTTCTTCAATAAATGGTAAAAAAGTTGAACCAAGTAGAGAACCAGTTATAAATGAGGAATCAATAAAAATATTACAACAAACAGGTACAGCTGCATACTACCATACAAAAGATAGTATTAGTGTTAAGGTTGGGGATGAAGTTGAATACACAATTAGAGTATATAATGAAGGCAAAGTCTTAGGATTTGCAAAACAAATAACAGATTATTTACCAGATGGTTTATCTTTTGTAAAATTAGCTGATGATAACTCAAAAGAATATTCAACAAAAACTGAAGCTGGAAGTAAAGTAGTTGTTATAGATTATAATGGAAACACAGAATTGAAAACTTTAAGAGATTTCTTCGGAAAGAAAGATTTTAATGTAACAAGTGATTATTACCAAGAAGTTAAATTGATTTGTAAAGTCCTAGATACTGATAAAACATATATTACAAATCGTGGAGAAATAACAAATTATGGATACAGTGAAAAAGATGCAGATGGAAATGTAGTATGGAAAGATGCAGTAGAAGTAGGTAATACAGATAGAGATTCTGCACAAAATACTATAAAGGATAATTTAGGACTAGATACATGGTATGAAAATGCTAAAGAATATACATACAAAGACGAAAATGGAAAAGATGTTGTAGTTGAAAACTACTATCCAGGAACTCAAGATGATGATGATTTTGAAACTGTTGAATTACTAAAAGGAGAGTATAATGTTATAATCAAAAAAGTTGATTCATCAGATTCTAAACAAACTTTAAAAGGAGCATATTTCTCAGTTAAAGGTTCTAAATTAGGAAAAGAAGTTGAAGTTGGTCCAACAGGATCTAATGGAGAGGTAACATTACTAAAAGGCGTAAAAATTAATAGTGATGAAGAAATTGATGAATATACAATAAAAGAAACTAAGGCACCATTAAATTATAATTTATATGAAAATGATATAGTATTAAAAATAGGAACAAAACTTACAGATGGAGTATTTACTATTGATGATAAAAATATTAATATAAATCAAAAAGATATTAAGTATACTGTAAATGAAA
The DNA here is from genome assembly GCA_947630155.1 of uncultured Clostridia bacterium. Taxonomy (GTDB): domain Bacteria; phylum Bacillota; class Clostridia; order TANB77; family CAG-508; genus CAG-492. The sequence goes on along the minus strand of CANRGM010000010.1, from coordinate 16,021 downwards.
ATGGTACATCTATTACAATAGTTATACCAGATGTAAAGAAAGAATTTGACTTATCATTACGTAAATTCATAACAGAAGTTAATGGTGAAGAATTAGCTGAAAGCAGAGAACCACAAGTTGATGTATCTAAATTAATTAGTGGTGAATCAAAAACAGCAACATATACACATCCTAAAGATCCAGTATCTGTAAACACAACTGATATTGTTACATATACAATTCGTGTTTATAATGAAGGAGAAATGGATGGTTATGCTTCAAAAGTTATGGATGATATTCCAGAAGGCTTAGAATTTGTACCTGCAGAATTTGACAAAGAAGGAAAACCAACAAATATTAATGCAGAATATAAATGGGTAGCCTATAGAGAAATGGCTTCTGATGAAGTTGCTATACCTGAAAGTGTAATTAAATACAATGATAAATTATATGTTATTACAGATAATGTTAAAGAAGCTGATTTAATTGTTACAGATTATTTATCAAAAGAAAATGGAACAGACAATTTAATAAAAGGATTTAATCCAAATACTATGAAAGAATTAAATTATAAAGACATTAAAGTTTCATTTAAGGTTACTGAACCAACAACATCTGATAGAATATTAACTAACCATGCACAAATTACAGATGATACAGATTCAGAAGGAAATCCAACAGATGATAGAGATTCTACACCAAATCAATGGAATGAGGGTGAAGATGATCAAGATACTGAACCTGTAAAAGTAAATTATTTTGATTTGGCATTAAGAAAATGGGTTACAAAAGCTATTGTATATGAAAATGGTAATGAAACAGTTACAGAAACAAACCATACACCATATGATGATCCAGAAGAAGTTGTAAAAGTTGATTTAAAAAATACAAGTATAAATAATGTAGAAGTTAAATTTGAATATTCAATTCGTGTTATTAATGAGGGAGAAATAGCAGGTTATGCTAAAGAAATTTCAGACTATATTCCTGCAGGATTAAAATTTGTAGCAGCTGATAACCCACAATGGACAGAAGTTGATGGAAAAATAGTAACAACTGCATTAGAAAATACATTATTACAACCAGGAGAATATGCTGATGTAACAGTTCTTCTAACATGGATTAATGGAGAAGATAATTTAGGATTGAAAACTAATGTTGCAGAAATTAGTAAAGATTACAATGATTACGGAACTCCAGATATAGATTCTACACCAAACAATCAAGTACAAGGTGAAGATGATATAGATGACGCTCCAGTTATTCTTACAATTAGAACAGGTAAGCCAATTGTTTATACAGGAGTTGCAATTGCTGTATTAGCAATACTTTCAACAGGAGCAGTTATTATTAAAAGAAAAATTTTAGAATAATAAATAATTAGTTTTATATAAATCTAGATTTCTAAGTGAATATTTGGTTATTATACTATAAATTCACAAAACAATAAGATTATAAAACTATAAAAACAAGAGATTCTTGCATATAAAAGTATGCAAGAATCTCTTGTTTTTTATTTTTGGAAATGATATGATGTGAGTATGAAGTTACAATTAGGAGGAAAATAAATGGAAAAGATTATTCAAATTATTGCAGATGAGTTAGGTGTTAAGTATTCCCAAGTTGAGAATACTGTTAAATTGATTGATGAGGGAAATACGATTCCTTTTATAGCACGTTATAGAAAAGAGGTTACTGGAGGTCTAAGTGATGAGCAATTACGTGATTTAGGTGAAAGATTGAATTATTTGCGTAATTTGGAAACTAGAAAAGAAGAAGTAAAAAAATCTATTGAGGAACAAGGAAAATTAACTGATGATATAGTTTTAGCATTAGAAAATGCTAAAATTTTAGCGGAAGTGGAAGATATTTATAGACCATATAAACAGAAAAAGAGAACAAGAGCTACAGTGGCTAAAGAAAAAGGCTTAGAACCTTTGGCTGATATTATTACTTCACAAGAAGATACACGTGATATAAATGAAATTGCAAGTCAATTTATAGACAGTGAAAAAGGCGTAGAATCTGTAGAAGATGCAATTAGTGGTGCTATGGATATTATTGCAGAAAATATTTCTGATAATGCTAAATATAGAAAAGAGATAAAAAGATTATGCTATAAAGATGGTTTAATTATTACTAAAGGTGATCCTGAGGTTAAATCAAGTTATGAAATGTATTATGATTTTAAGGAAAAGGTAAGCTCTATTCCAAGTCATAGAATTTTGGCTATTAATAGAGGAGAGAAAGAAGATTTTCTAAAAGTTAAAATTGAAAAACCAGAAGAACAAATAATTTCCTATATGGAAAGAGATATAATTAGAGACGAAAAAGCTTCAGCTAAACATATTTCACAGTACGAAAAGATTTTACAGGATACAATACTTGATAGTTTTAAGAGATTAATTGAACCATCTATTGAAAGAGAAATTCGTTCTGACTTAACTGAAAAGGCAGAAGAACAAGCTATAAAAGTGTTTGGACAAAATGCAAAACAATTATTATTAGGAGCACCTTTAAAAGGGTTGACAGTTATGGGATTTGACCCTGCATATAGAACAGGTTGCAAAATTGCTGTTATAGATGAAACCGGTAAAGTGCTTACCACTACTACTGTTTATCCAACAGAACCGCAAAATGATGTGGAAGGTGCAAAAAAAGAGTTGGTTAAATTAATAAATAAGTTCAATGTAAATATGATAGCAATTGGAAATGGTACTGCATCAAGAGAGTCAGAAACCTTTGTATCAAACATGATTTCTGAAATAGATAAAGAAATATATTATGCAATAGTTAGTGAAGCAGGAGCTTCTGTATATTCTGCATCTAAGCTTGCAACAGAGGAATATCCAGACATAAATGTTTCATTAAGGGGAGCAATCTCTATTGCAAGAAGACTTCAAGATCCACTTGCTGAACTAGTTAAAATAGAACCTAAGGCTATAGGTGTTGGACAATATCAACATGATGTTAACCAGAAAAGGCTAACTGAAAGTCTTACTGGGGTTGTTGAAGATGCGGTTAATAAGGTAGGTGTGGATGTAAATACTGCAACACCTTCGCTTTTGTCATATGTGTCTGGAATTAATAAAACAATTGCAAATAACATTGTAAAATATAGAGATGAGAATGGAAAATTAAAAGAACGTAAGGAATTATTAAAAGTGCCAAAATTAGGTAAGGTTGCATTTGAGCAATGTGCAGGTTTTATTCGTATTTTTGATGGAAAAAATCCACTAGAAATTACAGCTGTTCACCCTGAAAGTTATGATGTTGCCGAAAAACTTTTGAAGCAAATTGGCTATGATAAATCAGATTTGGTCGACAAAGATAAATTAAAAGAAATAAAAATCCACTTAAGTGGAATAAATGTGGAAAACACAGCCAAAGATTTACAAGTTGGAGAGCTAACTTTGAAGGATATTATAGAAGAACTTTCTAAACCAGGTAGAGACCCAAGAGATGAAATGCCTAAACCAGTTTTACGTAGTGATGTACTAAAGTTTGAGGATTTAAAAGAAGGGATGATTTTAACTGGAACTGTAAGAAATGTAATTGACTTTGGAGCTTTTGTGGATATTGGAGTAAAACATGATGGGTTAGTACATATATCAGAATTAAGTGATAAATTTGTTAAAAATCCTTCTGACATTGTTTCTGTTGGAGATGTAGTCAAGGTTAAAGTTATCAAAATAGATACAGAAAGACAAAAGGTTGGACTAAGTATGAGAATTTAGCTATAATTTGGTATAAAGCAAATATTTATCATAAAATTAAATAAAGAAAGGAGTGTATGATGTATTAAATTTATGAAATATATCATACAAAATTCGAATGGAAAACAAAAAGGTTAGAAATATTTGTATTGCATTACTATTTATAATGTTATTTATTTATTTAGTAATATGTGTAAATTCTATAATGAATCATAATAAAATAGGAGCTTTTGCTTACAAATTTTATATAATGTCATCAGATTCGTCAGAATCAAATGCTAATTCTGGTGATTTGGTAATTGCAAAAAGTGTAAAACCTGAAGATATAAAGGAAAATGATAGCATTATATATAAGAGAAATGATAGTATGGTAGTAAAGAAAGTTATAGGGACAGATAAAGAGAATGGTAATACTAACATATATATTGAAAATGATAATGTTATTTTAAACGAAAGTATTCAAAATGCACAGATTATGGGCAAGGTTGTTCATACAATAAAAGGATTTGGAAATGTTGCTTTATTTATTCAAAGTCCTTTGGGAACAATTAATATATTACTTATTGCCTTATGTGTTTTCATTATAATTAAAAAAATTAGTAAAAATTCACAAGTTAAGGATGCAGATATAAATCATAATGAAGATAATAAAAAAGTAAATGATGAGAATTAAGAGGAATTATTATGAGAAACAAAACCGATAAAAATTTAAAAAGTAAAAAAAATAATATGTTGAAAAAAACAATAAATGTAATAGAATATTTAATAATTTTCCTTGTTATTTTTGTTAATGGTATGTTAATTTTTAAGTCATCAAAATTTCCAAATAAAACACCAGCTGTTTTTGGGAAAAAAGCGTTTGTTATAATATCTGGCAGCATGATACCAACAATTAATATTGGAGATATAGCTATTGTAAACGATACAAATAATGTTAATGTTGGTGATATTATAGCATTTCGAAGAAATTCAACTGTTATTGTTCATAGAATAGTTAAAGAAATGATTGTTAATGGAAATTCAATGTACCAAACAAAAGGAGATAATAATGAAGCTGCTGATATAGAATTGGTTGATATACCTTCAATTGAGGGTATTATGATTGGGAAAATACCATTTATAGGCAAAATATTAATGTGGTTGTACAATAACCTAGCTATTGTTGTAGTAATTTGTGTTATAATTATTGTCCTAAAGTATTATTTTTATAGAGATTAAATAAATTGATTTTTTGTGATAATATTTGAAACAAAATTACAATCATAAAATAACTCTTTTAAAATAAACTTATAGTAAAGTTTATTTTAAAGGAGTTTTTTGTTATGGAACATTTGATAAAAACTACATTACTGGGATTATTTTTTGGAACATTTGGAACTACACTAGGTGGAATTTTGGGTATCACATTTAAGAAAAGTTCGAATAAGTTTTTAAGTTTTATTTTATCTGTTGCTTCAGGCTTAATGACGGCTATAGTTTGTTTTGAACTAATACCAGAGGCATTAGAAATTTCGAATATAAGTACTGTGTTATGCGGAATTATATTTGGTATAATATTGATGATTTTATGTGATATGATTGTTGAAAAAAAGTTTAATTATATGAATTCAAATGATAAAAAAGGTAATTTATTGAAAACAGGGATAATTGTAAGTATAGGGCTTGCAATACATAATTTCCCAGAAGGCCTAGCAATTGGTTCAGGTTTTGAGGCTTCTATTACTTTAGGGTATTCACTTGCAATTGCGATTGCATTACATGATATACCAGAAGGAATTTCTATGGCAGTTCCGATGAAAAATGGAGGAATGAGCCCAATAAGAGTAATATTTTATGTAGTTCTTTCTGGAATAACAACCGGTATAGGGGCTTTTTTTGGCGCTATTGTAGGTGGAATTTCTGAAACAATTATTGCATTATGCCTTGCATTTGCTGCTGGGGCAATGCTTTATATTGTATCAGGTGAACTAATACCAGAATCTAATTCACTTTATAAGGGAAAATTACCTGCTATTGGCAACATAGGGGGATTTGTGCTTGGTATATTGAGCATGCTTGCATAGGAAAATTTAAGGAATGTCTTTAAATTGTTCGTACACCTAAAATTCTCCTAAAAAAATTGTAAACCTATTGAAAAAAACTATATTTCCATATATAATATCATAAGTAAGGAAATACGAATTTCCGTAAGGAAAGAAGGAGGAATACTTATGGCTACAAGAGATAAAAATATATGGATATTAATAGTATTTATATTAGCAGGGTTAGTAATAGGGGGACTAATAGGACAATTTGCAGCAAAGGTTGATGCTTTATGGTGGTTAGCTTATGGCCAAAGCTTTGGATTATCAGAACCACTACAATTAGATTTAAGCATCATTAAATTAACATTTTCTTTAATATTGAGAATAAACATAGCTAGTATTATTGGTATGGCTATAGCTATTTTTATATATAGAAAAGTGTAAGACAAAACTAATGTATTTCTGGGGGAAAGGAGATTTATGACAATAAAAATTAAACAACTTCCAGAAAGTGAAAGACCATATGAAAAATTGGAATTATATGGTGAAAAAATGTTATCAAATGCCGAGCTTTTGGCAATAATAATTAAAAGTGGAACAAAAGAAAACACATCTGTAGAACTAGCAAACAAAGTGCTATCATTGCTAGAGGGTAAAAGTACAACTACTAGTGAACATGAGAATAAACGTGTTCTAAAATCAAGGATTGCTTGTGAAGAAAGTAATCAAAGCATGTCATATAAAAATATTAAGCGCAATAATTCACTACAATGTCTTCAAGAAATATCTTTGGAGGAATTTCAGAAGATAAAGGGAATAGGCAAAGTGAAAGCAATTCAATTAAAAGCGGTGTGTGAATTAGCTAGAAGACTGGCACAGCCTGTAGACAAAAAGAAGATTAAAATAAAATCTTCAGTAGATGTTGCGGAACTTTTAATGGACGAGCTTAGGTTTGAAAAAGTAGAATATGTAAAATTGTTATTATTAAATGCTAAAAATATTGTGGTAAGAGTAATTGATGTTTCAAAAGGTGGAGTAAATTCTGCAATTGTTGAACCAAAGGAAATCCTGCAAGAGGCTATTAAGGCAGGAGTTCCCAAAATTATTTTAGCACATAATCATCCAAGCCGGAAATCCTACACCAAGCGAGGCTGATGTTGAAATGACTAAAAGATTGTATTCGGCTGCAAGTATTTTAGGAATTCAGTTGCTAGATCACATTGTTATAGGAGACAGATGTTATACAAGTATTTTTTCAGCAGAAAGGATTGTGTAAATTTAAATATGAGAAAAAAGTCTGGAATTAAAAAGTTTTTTAGTCTAAATTCAAAAGATATTGGTATTGATTTAGGAACCGCAAATCTTTTAGTTACCTTGAAAGGAAAAGGTATAGTATTAAAAGAGCCTTCTGTAGTAGCTATCAATAGAAAAACAGGAAATATTATGGCTACAGGATATGAAGCAAAGGAAATGTTACGGAAGAACTCCAAATGAAATTAAAGCAGTAAGACCTATGAAAGATGGTGTTATTGCTGATTTTACTGGAACTCAATTAATGCTAAAAAATATATTAACTAAGGTATGCCAAAGATATGGTATTAGTAAACCAAGAGTTGTTGTTGGCGTTCCATCTGGAATAACTGAAGTAGAAGAAAGAGCTGTGGAAGAGTCTGTTTTATATGCTGGTGCTAGAGAGGTGTACTTAATAGAAGAACCTATGGCTGCCGCTATTGGTGCTAATATTGATGTTGCAGAGCCTAGTGGAAATATAATAGTAGATATAGGTGGAGGAACAACAGAAGTTGCGGTTATTTCTTTAGGTGGAATTGTGGTTTGCAATTCTATTAGGGTTGCTGGTGATGAACTAGATGAAGATATAGTAAATTATGTTAAAAGAGAAATGAATTTAGCTATTGGAGAAACCACTGCAGAAGACATTAAAATCGAAATAGGCTGTGCTTTGCCATTGATGACAGATCTATCTAAAGAAGTAAAAGGTAGAGATTTAGCAACAGGTTTACCAAAAACTGTTTATATAACATCATCACAAGTTCAAAACGCAATGCAGGAATCTATAGCAAAAATTGTTGATATAGTAAAAAACACCTTAGAACGTACTCCACCAGAATTAGCTTCAGACATTATGGAAAAGGGAATTATACTTGCAGGTGGTGGAGCTTTAATAAAAAATTTGGACAAGCTTTTGAGTGAGGCAACAGGCATGCCTGTTATAGTTGCAGATAATGCACTAGATTGTGTTGCAAAAGGTGCAGGAAGAACTTTAGATGAACTGGAAAAGTTAAAAACAGTATTGTTAAATTCTAGGAAAAAAAGATAAACATATATTCAAAATGTTTTGATTAAATATTTTACAATTAGCTGTAGCATTCAATAAAAAAGAAGGGAATGGCAGATTAGAATGAGCAAAAATAGAAAAAGTACTGTAGTGGGAATAATTATAACCAGTTTGATTTTAATATTTTTAGTTGTTATTTCTAATGCAAAAATTGAAAAGATATCTCAAATAGGCAATCCTTTCACAGGTTTTGTTAATAATATACAAAATGGTATGGTATATTTGAAAAACAAAATTGCAGGAAATCAGTCATTTTTCATAAATGTTGATGAAGTGAGGCAGGAAAATGAAAAATTAAAAAAAGAAAATAGTGAGTTACAACAATCCTTGAGAGAATTGGAAATAGTTAAAGCTGAAAATGCGACTTTAAAAGAATATGTTAATTTAACAGATAAATATAGTGAATACACAACACATCCAGCAGATGTTATTCAGATGGATATTAGTAATTATAGTAAAACAATTATAATAAATGTAGGAAAGAAAGATGGAATAGATGTTAATATGACTGTTATTTCAGATAAAGGACTTGTTGGACATGTTATTTCTGTAACAGATGATACTGCTAAAGTTCAAACTATTATAGATACCTCAAGTACTGTAACAAGTACAATTAGCACTACAAGAGATAGTATTGTTGTGAGAGGAGAAATTGATTCTGATAATGAAATAAGAGCGACATTTATTCCAACAGAAGCAAATGTATTAGAAGGAGATACAGTTGAAACATCTGGAATTGGTGGTATTTATCCAAAAGGTATCCATATTGGAACAATTAAAAGTGTGGTTAATACAAAAAATATTACCAATAGATATGCGATTATTGAAACTGCTGTTGATTTCTCAAGATTAGAGACAGTTTTAGTTATTACAAATTAAATTATAAAGAGGGTGAAGTTTCTGAAAAAAGCGTTTTCAATTATAGAAATGATATTAGTATTTTTTATATTATACTTCTTACAAATAAATTTTTTCAATTGGTTTAACATAGCAGGAGTAAAGCCAAATTTATTCATTGTTCTAATATTATGTATGGGACTTTTTATGGGAAAAAATATAGCAATTCCATTTGGATTTATTTGTGGTATTTATTTAGATATTTTGACTGGTAAACAAATTGGAATTTCATCCATTATGTATGCTACTATTGGATTATTAGGAGGTTATTTTGATAAGAATTTTTCTAAGGATAGTAAAATAACTATTTTATTAATGGTTGCAGGAACTACTGCTCTATTTGAAGTTGCTGTGTACATATATAATATAGCTAGAAATCTTATACCATTGCAATTATTAGGATTTACTAAGATATTATTGATAGAAGTCGTTTTCAATATTTTACTGACTATAATATTATATCCTTTAATAAGAAAATCAGGCTATTTTTTGGAAAGTACATTTAAAAAGAGAAAATTTTTAACTAGATATTTCTAATAGATAATTAAATATTATAATAAGAGAGGAAGGTGTGAGATTGGACAATTCAGAATTAAAGAGTAGTAAAATTAAATACAATATGCTATCCATGTTTGTCTATATTATTGGCATAATATTACTTGTCCAACTTTTTAACCTTCAAATTGTAAAAGGTCAAGAATATAGAGAACAGTCAAATACAAGACTAACTAGAGAATCTACACTAAAAGCAGCAAGAGGCAATATATTAGATAGAACAGGTAATAAGATAGTATCAAATACAATGGGATTTAGATTGGATTTGTATAAAACAAAAGTTGATAGCGGAACATTAAATAATACTATTTTGAAATTAGTTAATATATTGGAAAAAAATGGAGATAGTTATTATGATAATTTGCCTATTACAGTTGAACCTTTTGCATTTAATATTTCAGATGAAGATGAGCTAAAAAAATGGAAAAAAAATAATAAATTGGATGAAAATGCATCTGCAGAAGATTGCTTTTATGCACTAAAAGAAAAATATGAAATTCAAAGTAATGATATACTTGAATCAAGAAAAATAATGGCTGTTAGATATGAAATTTCTCAAAATGGATATAGTAGTACTAAGGCTGTTGAAATATGTGGTAATTTAAGTAGAACAAGTGCTATGGAGATTAGTGAAAATAGTTCACAGTTTGCTGGAATTGATATTGTTACAGAGCCCATAATATCATACACTTCAGGAAGTTTAGCCTCACATATTTTAGGAACAGTTGGAAAAATTGATCCTAATGAATTAGAGGGCAAGGAAGATACATATGGTATGAATGATTTAATTGGGAAAACAGGAATTCAGTATGTGTTTGAGGACCTATTAAAGGGAACTAACGGTGTAAGACAAATAGATATGGATATTGAGGGAACTGTAACTGGTGAATATGTTGCAGAAGAAGCTATTGCAGGTTCAGATGTGGTTTTAAGTATTGACTCTAACATTCAGGCTGCAACAGAGAAGGCATTAAAAGATAATATTACTAAAATATCAACAGGAGGATTTGCATCAAGGAGTGATGCTGATGCAGGTGCGGTTGTTGTTATGAATGTTAAAACAGGAGAAATATTAGCAATGGCTAGTTATCCAGATTATGAACCACAATTGTTTGTAAATGGAATAAGCAATGAGAAATATCAAGAATATAATGAGGTTTCTGCTTTATATAACAGAGCTATTAGTGGAACATATGCACCTGGATCAATTTTCAAAATGGTTACAGCTATTGCTGGATTAGAAACAGGAGCAATTAATGTAAAAACTACAATAAATGATACTGGTGTGTATCCATATGCCCATAAACCAGTTTGTTGGATTTATACAGAATATGGAAGAGGACATGGATTTTTAAATGTATCACAAGCAATAAAACATTCATGTAATTATTTCTTCTATGAGGTTGGAAATAGAATTGGTATAGATACATTGGAAAAATATGCAAAGTATTTTGGGTTGGGAAAAAAGACACAGGTGGAATTACCTAGTGAATCAACTGGTGTTGTTGCAAGTCAAAAAAGAGCAGATGAAGAAAATAGAATATGGTATTTAGGAGAAACATTATCTGCTTCAATAGGGCAAAGTTATAATAACTTTACTCCAATTCAAATGGCAAAATATATTAGTATGTTAGCAAATGGTGGAAAAAATGTTGATGTAACTTTAATAAAAACTGTTATAGATAGTAATGGAAATCAAATGTCAAAACAACAAATAGATGAGTATGTTAATAATAAACTTGGTTTTTCATCTGATGATAATGTAGAAGATTTGAATATTTCGCAGGAAAATCTTAGAGCAGTGTTAGAAGGAATGAAAGGTGTTACAAGTGAATCAGGAGGTACTGCATATTCAACTTTTGCTGGATTCAATGTGGAGGTAGCTGGTAAAACAGGAACAGCACAAGTTGGAAATAAGACTAATGGCTGGTTTGCAGGATTTGCTCCATATGATGATCCTGAAATAGCAATTGTGGCTGTTGTAGAAAATGTTACACATGGAGGTTACACAGCTGAAATAGCTAAAGATATTTTAGAAGAGTATTTTGGAATGAACGCAAGTGAGATTGTTGAATCACAAGAAGCAATTCCAAGTGTGCAGGTGGTAAGGTAGATAATTAATAGATGTAATAAGGATGTAATAATAAATATAGGAAGGATGAGAGAATAATGACCAATAATGGTATTGGATTTAGTTTTAGAAGAAAGCAAATTACCATTAGAGTTAGAGAGCATATAGAGTTTAAGGAATTTGTGATTGGTTTAAAGAAAAAACTCCCAGAAGCAAGAATTATATATAAAAATAGTGAGCCAGATACAATATTTATTATCGGAAGAGATTTTAATAGAAAAGAGCAAATGATGATAAAGAAAGTTATGAGCAACTTTTTTTCTGGTAAGGTAATGTTTAATGATACAGAGAAGTTAGGCTTATATGGAATTCGTAAAACATTTAAAAAAGAAATTGCTGTTTCTGAGACTAAATTTTATACTCATTCATTAAGATCTGGTCAGAGAGTGGAATTTGTAGGAAGTGTGGTTATTTTAGGGGATGTTAATAATGGTGCAGAAGTTATTGCAGGGGAAAACATAATAGTATTAGGCAATTTAAGAGGTTTGGCCCATGCTGGAGCATTGGGAAATAAAGAGGCAATTATTTCTGCAGGATCTATTGAAACTAGTCAAATTAGAATTTCTAATATTATAAGAAATTGTGAAAAAAGTGAGTTTGAAAATAGCATAATAAAGACTAATGCTTATTTAGATAAAAATGATGAGATAGTTATTGAATAAAAAATTGGGTAGTACATATACAACCCAATTTTTTTTATAAAAATAAATTATACATATAAAAACTTTGTCTAACTAAGTAGTAACAAAATTAAGGAAATGAAAAGATATTCATCTTGGATACCTTCTTGATATAAAAATAGTAGAACACATATTATCAGTAAGTCATCCATATATATTTTTAATCCGAAAAATTCAAATAATACGTCATTTGAATTTTCTTGGAATTTTATTTTTTTATCTCTTGTTTCAGCTGAACTAGACTTAGGTTCATCATGGATAGGTGAGTTTTTGTTAAGATGAGAATTTATATTGGGGTTAATTCGTGTATATGTTTGATGGTTAAAGTATGGATTCCTATAATTATACATTTTTATTATCACCACCTAAAGGATTCATTATTTCAAAAATTTTACCCATTTTCATTAATTGAATATATTGATCCACTTTTTTCTTTCTACGATCTTTCAAATAAGGTTTAAGAGACATTAATAGGTTAGTTCTAGAATCGTTTTGGTTATCATTTAGAGAATTCATTATTTGTTGCATTTTAAGAATTGTTTCCATATCTATATTTCCAAAAGGATTATTTGTATTTGATGAGTTGAAATTATTGTCATTTTCTCCAAAATTATTTGAATTGTTATCCATGGTTGACTTGTTAGTGAAATTATTATTTTTATTAAAGTTATTATTCATATTATTTAAAATATTTCTTACATTTTCAGGCATATCCTGATTATTCATCATTTTACTGAAGTTGTTAATCATATCAGACATATTTTCATTCAACAAAAATCACCTACTTATCAATTTATAATCATTAAATTATATTCTAAAAATAAAACCTTATTAATATTATATGAAGTTGTAACTAAAATGTGTAAATATATATAAAAAAACATTTTGCAATATATTGTAATTTGATTAATTTTAAGATAAAATATTGTAAGCAAATTGTAATATAAAAAACAATAATATATAAATTAAAAAAAATATATCACAATATGTAAAAAACTTTTTTGTGTTTGCATATCAAAATTGACAAAAATTTTACATTACTATGTATTAGAATATGTGAAAGAAAAAAGTATAGAGGTGGTAAGGATGTTTCAAAATATAGTAAAGGACTTTGAAAAAAAGGAAAGTCAAAAACAGGATGTAAAAATGTATCAAATTGAAGAAATCAAAGAGTTACTAAAAAAAATCTTTGTAAAGCAGAATATAATTTTATATGTAATAACATTAATGATTTCTATGGTTGGATTTGGAGGAGGAAGCTCCCTTGATTTAGCTCCTTTTGCTTTGGCAATAGTAGCGGCAACATTGAGTAACAATATTCCTATAGGGGGTGTATACTTATTTACTTGTATAGGAACAGCTGTTGGTTTTGGCTCTAATGGATTAATAAGCTACATAATTACTTCATTTGTATTTTTTGCCAGCTTATTTATTTTTAGAACTAGAATACAGGATGATTGTAATGAACAAAGAAAAGTGGGTAAAAACATAATAATTGCAAGCCTGGTTGTTGAACTTTTTCCATTAATATTTGGTACATTTTATATATATGATTTATTGATAGGAATTATGCAAGCAATAGTAACATTTATTTTTTATAAAATATTTGTGAATTCTATAACAGTTATTAGAGATTATAGGTATAAAAAAGTATTTTCAATAGAGGAATTAATGGGTGCAAGTATGATGTTAGCTATTAGTTTCTCAGCTTTAACTCCAGTACATATTTTGGGATTTTCAGTAAAAAACATATTGTGTATTTTAATTGTTCTAGTTTTAGGTTGGAAAAATGGAATGCTTGTTGGTGCAACTGGTGGAATAACAATAGGAGTTGTATTAGGAATAATAGATAATGGGCAACCAATTATGATTGCTGCTTTTGCAATATCAGGATTACTTGCAGGATTGTTTAGTAAGTTTGGAAAGCCTGGAGTTATTATAGGTTTTGTTTTAGGAAATACATTACTTACATATGTTTCAAATGGAAATATAATTCCTATAATAGTATTTCAGGAAATTTTAATCGCATCACTTGGACTATTATTGATACCAAAAAAAGTTGAATTTGTTATAGAAGATGTGTTTAATAATTCAAAGCTATTACCAGAAACAACTGGTAGAGTTATAGAGGGAAGTAAAGAAACTATAAGAAAGTTAACAAATATTTCTGAAACTATTTCAGAATTAGCCAAAAGCTATACACAAACAGCAGCTACTGTTTTAGATGATGAAATGACAAAGATAGAAAAAGAAAATGAAGAAATTTTTATAAAAGAGTTTCATAATAATATTGAAAATCTTGAAGATAATGTATTATATGAAGAACTATATTATTCAGATGAAATATTATCAGATATCTTTAAATTGTTGCTAATAAATACCAGAATTACGCAAAAACAATTAATAGAAATCTTTTCAAACCATAACAGTTATATTTTAGGTTTTGATCAGGATAGTGATAATGAAAGTATTAATAAAGATGTTTCTGAAATGATTAAGAAAATAAACTATTCTTATAAAATGAGCAAAATGAATTTTGTGTATAAAAAGAAGATTGAAGAGAATAATAAAAATGTGTCAGCCCAATTACAAGGAGTATCAGACATTATAGCAGAAATAGCATATGATATTGAAGATACACAAAATGTTGATAATGATGAATATAGAAAAGAAAAGAATCAGATTATTCAGTTATTGAAGCAAAAGCAAATAGATATAGATGAAATCTACATAAAAAAAGAAGAAACAGGGAAATATCATGTAACTGTATATCAAAAAAAATGTGATGAACTTGATGGTAGTGATTGCCCATATAAGACTATTGGACAGGTTATTTCAAGAGTATTAAATGAAACAGTTAAGATATCTGACCAAACATGTGGACTTAGAAAAAAGGATGATGTTTGTAAGTTTTCATATATGTCTAAAGATAAATTCAAACTTCAAATTGGTATTGCAAAATCTACAAAAAATGGTTCACCTGTATCTGGAGATACAAGTATTCAAACTAGGCTGGATGATGGCAAATACTTGATTGCTTTAAGTGATGGCATGGGATCTGGTCCTGAAGCTAGAAAGAGCAGTAAAGTAGCAATAAAAATGTTAGAAAGACTTTTAACATCTGGATTTAAAAAAGATACTTCTATTAAGTTAATTAATTCAACTTTGGCTACAACAATGGAAGAAGAAGATATGTATGCTACTTTAGATATAGCAATTTTAGATTTGTATGCCAAAAATATAGAGTTTGTAAAAAATGGAGCTTGTCCAACATATATAAAAAGAAATAAAGATGTTCAAATGATTAAGTCTATTTCAATGCCAACTGGAATTTTGGATAATATAGACCTTATTGTTTATGATAAAGATATTGAAAAAGGTGATATTATTGTAATGTGTTCTGATGGTATTATTGATTCTAATTCAGATTATTTAAATAAGGAGTTATGGTTAAAGTATTTACTTGAGGAAATGAACAATGATGATGTGCAAAAAATTGCAGATATTATTATTTCTGAGGCTATTGATAATGATTTTGGTAAGGAAAAGGATGATATGACAGTAATTGTAGCTAAGGTATGTTAATAGTGATAAATAATTAAAAAAATATAGGTTTAAAATAGATATGTCACACTTACATTTAAAATAAAATATTGAAAGAGAGTACCAAAAATGATATTGTT